>NZ_JBQYEY010000002.1:0-243193 GCF_052656005.1 Nesterenkonia sp. K-15-9-6 | reverse complement strand
TGGCCAACTACATCACCCGAGCGCTGCTGGACACCGGAGGATTCAGACCCCTGCTACACCTTCATCTGCGATGAGCCGAAAAAGGAAAGGACTGGCACGCGCGGCTCGGTGGATCCGTCCACGCCCATGCGATCATGGACCGCATCGTATGCAACACCATCTGGATCGACGCCGTCTCCCAGAACATGCGAGAGCACACCGCGATGACCTGGTGGCCTGATGCTGGTGGGGGCCAGTGGCCGCTGCGGCAGCGGCCACTGGCCCCCGAAGGCGCGATCGGGTGGTCCCCAAGATAGCGGATACTCAGCCTGCCTGCAGCTGCACGGCGGCTACGGCTACATCCTGGAGTATTCGGTGGCGCAGGCGCATCTGGCAGTGGGGCTGATGACCATCTTCGGCAGCCCAGAGGTCCTGCGGGAGACGGTGGCCTCCGATCTGCTGGGATGACGACAATTAGTCTTTTCGTGCTCCGCAAAGGAGCGTAGGATAGGGGGCACCTGCCTGCGCACCTCGCTGTGGGGCGCGCCGCCTGTGCTCCCGCCCGAGGAACGGAAATCGCCATGACCACAGCCCCTGCCCAGCCCGCCGACGTCGTCTCCGGGCCGAATCCCGCCGCCGTCCTGCGGGCCGTCCGTGACGTCCGCATCGAAGACCGTGCCGTCCCCGAGCCCGCTCCCCATGAGGTCCTGGTGGAGATCGGTGCGGTGGGGATCTGCGGCTCCGACGTCCACTACTACGAGCACGGCCGCATCGGTGACTTCGTGCTCACCAGCCCGATGATCATCGGCCACGAGTCTGCGGGCCGCGTGGTCGGCGTCGGCGCCGACGTCGACCCTGCCCGCGTCGGCGAACTCGTGGCCCTGGAGCCCGGCATCCCCTGCAAAGCCTGTGAGCAGTGTCGGCACGGCCGCTACAACCTGTGCCCCGACGTGCAGTTCTTCGCGACCCCGCCGGTGGACGGCTCCATCGCGCGGTACGTCACCCTGGACGCCGAATTCGCACACCTCGCCCCGGAGAATCTCGACGCGGAGCAGGCTGCCATGGCCGAGCCGGTGTCTGTGGGCGTGTGGGCGTGCCGCAAGGCCGACGTGAGCGTCGGCGACCGGGTGCTGATCACCGGGGCCGGCCCTGTGGGGCTCTTCGCCGCCCAGGCTGCCCGGGCGTTCGGGGCTCGGAGCGTCACGCTCACCGACCTCAGCGAGCACCGCCTGGCCGTGGCCGACGACCTCGGCTTCCAGACCGTGGCCCCCGGGGCGGAGATTCCGGGGGAGCACGACGTGCTCTTCGAATGCTCCGGTGCGGCCCCGGCATTCGCCGCGGGTGTGCGGGCGCTCGCCCGGGCCGGCCGCGCCGTCGTCATCGGCATGGGGGCCGAGACCCTGCCTCTGGAGGTCTTCGCCCTGCAGGGTCGGGAGCTGACCATCAGCGGGGTGTTCCGCTACGCCAACTGCTACCCGGCCGCCCTGGAGCTGATCTCCCGGGAGGCGGTGGACGTGCGGCCGATCATCACGCACCGCTTCGGTCTCCAGCAGACCGAGGAGGCGCTGACCCTGGCTGGGCGGGATCCGCAGTCACTGAAAGCCGTGGTGCTGCCCGGGAGCTGAGAGTCGCCCGGGGGCTGAGAGCTGCCCGGGGGCTGAGAGCTGATCGAGGGGTCATTTTCCCGCGCATCTCGGCCGGGGTTGCGCGCGTCAGCGCCGGGAGATGTACGGGACTTTGACCCCTCGATGTGCTGGCGCACGCGCGGCTCCCTCAGGGCTCCTCGGACGCCGCCCGCCGCAGCGCGTCCACGGCCCGCTCCCAGGGGATCCGTTCCTGTTCGAGGCGCACGTCGCCGAATTCGCGGAGCGCGCTGAAGAGGTCGCGCTCGACGTCGGTGAGGTGATCCGGAGGGGTCCGCGGCGCGTTCCGGTGGTCCGGGACGGTGAGGTCCAGGTGCGCCGTCAGAGTCGCTCGGTCGGTCAGCACCGAGCGGGTATGCGGGAGTCGGCCACGCACTCGACTCAGGATGCGCAACCCCTCGACATCGAGGTCGCCCCAATAGATCAGGTCGGCGGCATGCAGCCACGGCAGCTGATCCAGCAGGGGCGCGCCGGTGCTGCCCGGATTATGAACAGCGACCACCTGGCCCATGTCAGGCAGTCCCAGCAGGGACTGCAGATTCTCCACGACGATGGCGCGGCGCGGGGCGACCTGCCACCGGGCAAGCTCTTCCACAGGGACGGTGAGGTCCCGAAGTCCGGCAGGGGCCAACGCCGGGTCCAGCACACGGAGCCGCAAGGTCTGAGGCAGGCCGCGGAGGCCGAGGTCCGCCCGGCCTGTCACGGAGGACACCAGGGGCAGCACGAGCCTCCGGTGGGACTCCAACCATTTGCTGTGTACGCCGCGCACCGGGATCTGCCGAGGGAACAGGCCAGCGTCCGGGTTCGCCACCAGCCACGTCAAGACATCCCGGAGCCTGCCGTACTCTTCTTCGTCGAGGGCCGCGACGTCGGCCAGTCGGCGCCGCACCGCATCCCTCGACTCTTCTGCGCCCAGCAGCTCCAGCAGCTCGGCGGCACGATCCCGCGCGGTCGCCCAGTGGACGATGCGCCCCGCGAAGTGGGCGACATCGTCGGGGGTGGGCAGCTCAAGACGCACCGGCACCCGGTTCGCCCCGGCGTTTGCCCAGCGGCGGGCCTCCCAGTGGAGCTGAGCACCTCGGCTGAGCCCATGCTCGGCGGCCCGCCAGTCTCGCACCCAGGCCAGCACCTCGTCGCCGCGCTGCAGCACCACCGCCTCGGTGGGAGGGTGCAGGGGCACCGAAGCTGCGGGCTCCGTCTCCCCGCCGACGGCCCACTGGGAGAACCGACGCCGGTAGCGGTTCTCCATCTTCTCCCGGGTCGCCTCGACCCCGATCACTGTGAAGCCCCTCGGGCAGGGAAGGCGTTCATGTGGTCACGTCGAACAGGGTCTCGGTCGAGGTGTCCGGTGTCGCCGGCGCCCTGCCTGCGTCCTGCGGGTCGATGCCGCCGTCGTGTCGACGAGCCTCCTCCCAGGTGACGGGTGTGGCGTGGGAGTCCTGCCCCTCCTGGCACGTGACCAGCGCCACGCCACCCACGTAGTCCTCCAGCACCTGCAGCATCTTCAAGGGGGTCGCCAGGATCATGTGGAACCCGAACTCGGCGAAGATGTCCAGCGCCATGCGGGTGAACGTGACATCGGACTTGTCGAACGCCTCATCCATGACGATGGAGCCGTAGGTGGGCACCTCTTCGGACTCCCGGGCCAGCTGGTAGCGCAGGGCTGCCGCCAGGCAGAAGACGACCAGCTTCTGCTTCTGCCCGCCGGAGCGGCCCTGCCCGGATTCGTGCCAGTCCACGACGACACCGTCGACATCCCGTTCCAACCCCAGGAACTTCACGTGCCGGCGGGTGTCGAGGCACTGGGTGCGCCAGCTGCGGTCCGCGGCCTCGGAGGAGCCCAGTTGCGTCATCACCCGATGCAGCACTTGGAAGCGTCGCTCGGCCTCCTCCCGGTCGTCCTCGAAAGCCAGCACATCGGCCGTGATGGACTGCAGGTCGTTCAGGAAGTCCTGGGCTACGGCAGGGCGGCTCGGGTCCACCCGGATCTCGAGGTGCCGGCCGGGAGAGAACGGGCTGCGGCGCAGGGAGTCGTTGATGGGGGCCACACGGTTCTTCACCTCCCGGGGTGCGCTGCGGATCCGTTCGGCCAGCAGGCCCACGTTCTGCTGGGACTGCTCACGCAGCATGTCGAAGAACCGCTGTTCGAAGTCCGGGAGGCGATCCGCCCGGAGACGCTCGAGGATCCGAAGATACTCACCGCGACCTCCGACGTCGGCGGTCGCCTCGGAGGCCTCCGCGGGCCATTCCACACGGAAGGAGTAGGCGATCTTCTCGATCTGTGAGGCGGCCTGTCGCAGCGCTTCGGCAGAGTCGCGGCCCCGTCGGCTCAGGGCGTCGGCGACCTTCGCCGACTCAGCATCGATGCTCAGATGGGTGACCCGGCGTTCCGAACGGACCCGGGCGAACTCCTGAGCGAGCTGGTCGGCGATCTCCGGGGAGATCTCCGGCTGAGGCTCCGTGGAGAGCCGGGCCAGCTCCTCATCGATGCCCTCGAGCTGCGCCTGAGCCTGCATATGGGCCTTCAGTGCCGACTGGGAGGCCGCCCGTGCGTCACGGATCTCGCGCTCGGCCCGGTCCAGCCGGTGCTGGGCGGCCTTGAGGTCGCCGTCCTCGGTCAGCAGCGTCGCCTGCTCCTGCTCGGCCTGGCGCAGTTCGCGACGGCGGGCGGCGACGTCCAGTTCGGCCCACTGGAGTCCGCGTACCTCCTCGAGGGCCTCCCGACGTCGCTGGGCTCTGGAGCGCTCCCGTTCGGCGGCGCCCAGGGCGTCCTCCGCCCGGGAGACCTGCTGTTCGACCTCACGCAGGAGGCCGAGATAGTGCTCCACCTTCTGCTCGTTGTCGAAGCCGAGGATCCAGCTGCTCCGGTCGTCCACCGCCCGGCGGTCGTCCTTCTCATAGCTGCGGGCGCCACGTTTGACCTGCCCGGAACGGCTGACTCCGCGGGTGACCCCGGCCAGATCCTCCGGAGCGTCGACACAGGCGTAGTCGAAGCGGGAGGAGAGCTCCGCGTGCAGCCAGGGGGCGAACCGCCCCTCCGCCACCTCCACACGGTGGAGCAGCGACGACGGCGCAGCAGCCGGACGCGGCGGCTCCACCGCGGCGGGCACCACCTGATAGCGGAGGCGCGTGCCCAGGTGGGCGGCGTCGACGGCGGCTCGGACCGCGTCCTCATGGGCGGCAGGGACCAGCATGACGGTGGCCAAGGGGCGCAGCACGCGCTCCAGCGCACCTGTCCACTCGGAGTGCTCCTGCCGGACCTGCATCAGCTCGGCCGCATAGGGCAGAGTGCTCTCCGGCAGGTCGGTGATGCGCAGCACCGTCTCCCGGGCGCGCAGCAGACGGCGGTCGATGTTGGAGCGGCGGCCCCGCATCGCGTGGAGCTCATCCTGCAGCTCCTGCTTCCGGAACACCGCGCGGGACCGTTCCTCGTGGAGCTCGCTGACCCGTTGTGCAGCAGTGTCCTGCGTGGCATCGTCCTCGGCGAGGCTGCGGCCGGCCAGGTCCTGCATGGCGGTCAGCTCCGCATGGCTCTGGGGGCACTGCAGGCCGGCGGCCTCCAGCCGCGTCCGCACCCGCTCCTGACGGAGTTGGGTGTCCCGCAACCGCTCCTGACGGGAAACGATCTTGGCGGCCAACGCCTCCAGCTGGGCGCCGCCGCGGGCATCCAGGGCGCCCTGGGCGCTGCGGCGGCGCTCCTCGGCGGACTCCAGCGCCAAGTCGGCCCGTGCGTGCTCCTCGGCGGCAGCCGCGGCGCCGGCGACGGCGGTATGGCGGGCCTCCTCCAGCAGCTGCACCTTGCGCCGACGGGTGAAGAGCTCGCGGGAGAGGCTCAGCTGTTCGATCTGGGCCAGCTCGGACTCGGCGTCGTCGTAGCGGCGGGACTGCTGCTCCAGCGGCGTGAGGTGCTCGATCTGGCGTCGAGCGGTCACGACCGCATGATGGGCTTCAGAGAGTTCGGCGAACTGCTCCACCGCTCGGTCGGCCAGAGCGAACGTCTCCGGCTCGTCCAACATGAAGCCGCGGAACAGGTCGTCCAGGCTGCCGAGGTTCTTCGCGGACTGGGTCTTGTGCAGCAGCAGCACCGCACGTTCACCCCCGATGCCGAGCTCCCGGGTGAACCGTGCGGCGAACCGGCTGTGCTGCTTGTGGACGAAGGCCTTGGGCATCGCCTGCTTCAGTGCGCGCTCCGAGATGCCGCGGGTCATGAACTGATCGAAGTCGCCCAGCTGCACCTCCTCATGGACGAGCACGTGCAGTTCGGAGAGGTCGGCGGGCCGGGCCGCAGTCCTGCGCGCATGGAAGAGCTTCACCAGGGAGCAGGTCCTGCCCAGACCGTTCCGATAGCGCAACAGGATGCCGCTCCAGGTGGCTCCGGTGCGCAGATAGCGTGTGGTGACCTCCCCGGTGTCCTCGTCAGCGCCGCGCGCATACGCTCCCCGGACGTAGGTGAGCTTGCTGCGGTCCGAGCCGCGGGAGGAGCCGTCAGCGGCCGCGGCGTTGAAGCTGGCCTTCCCTGTGGGAGTCAGCACGGCCGTGATGGCATCGACCACCGACGACTTCCCGGATCCGGACCGGCCGGTCAGCAGGAACCCTCCCCGCGGAACGTGGATCCTGTGCAGGCCGTGGAAGGTGCCCCAGTTGACCAGCTGGAGTTCTTCCAGCCGCCACTGGCCGGGGTGCTGCGTCATGGGGTGTCCTCCGGGTTCTCGTCCGTCAGGTCCTTGTCCGTCAGGTCGTCGGCCGCCGGGTCTGGAGCGGTCGTCCCTTCAGCAGTCGTTCCTTCAGCGGTGTCGCTGTCTTCCTCCAGCGTCTCACCCTCCTCAGACATGCCGCCCTCGGCCATCCGGGCATAGACCGCGCGGAGCTGGCTGATCTCCTCAGGGCCGAAGATCAGGCGCAGCACCGGTGAGACTTCGTAGCGACCTTCGGTGGCCGTCGCTGGGGTCCGCTGCAGGATCCCCAGGTCCCTCATGGTCTTCCAGGAGGACCGGATGCGCTTGGTGAACAGGGCCGCGTCGGTGGACGTGGCCGCTCGGTACCCGGAGAGCTGCTCGAAGATCTCCTCCTGGCCGACGATCACCCGCTGGCCCGCGGGGGCGCTGACCAGCTCTCGCCGCAGATGCAGCAGCATCGCGGTGTCCATCAGCGTCAGCGATCGGGTGCGCACCACCTGGGGCGCGGAGCCGTCGTCGGCCTCCGCATTGCGCACGAACGCGACCCCGCGCTCGGTGTCGATCACCAGCTCGAGGAACAGGTCTGCCAACCTGGAACGCACGGCGTCCGTGTCGGCCAGCAGGGCTCGCCAGTTCTGCGACTGGCGCTCCGCCGAGATGTAGGGCCCGGCGATCAGCGCAGCCAGGGCGCGGCGGGACTCGGCGCGCAGCGTGCCCGTGTCACCGTCCCACAGCTGTGTCGCCGGCGGAGCGTTCTGTTCGGTCTCGGTCATCGCAGGGGCTCCTTGAACAGGTGGACGGGCAGCACGGCGGCGCGAGCAGCCGCCACGGAGTCGGCAGGCTCCCAGCGGACCTCTTCATGCCGGTCAGGGACCATCACGGCGTGCCGTTCAGCGAGGTCGAGGAGGCCGACGACTGAGGCCACGCCCTGGCTGGCGGGCCGGTGGGAGAATACCTCAGCGATGGTGCAGGGGCCGTGGTCCCGCAGCACGGCGTTGACGGCGTCGATCAGCTCGGCTGTGTCGATCTCGGACTCCCGGACGCTGCGTCGCAGCTCCGCCACGTCCACCGGAGGAGCCTCGGACTCGACGACCTCCTCCGTGACGGCCGCATCCTGCGGGTCGTGCAGAGTCAGCGCGGAGACGGAAGACACCGGGACGCGTGTCAGGTTCAGCACGAAGCCGATCTCGCGGAACGGGCGGCAGCCCTGCTCGAAGAGCGTGTGCGCCTCCGAGGTGGCCGCACGCAGCAGCTGGTTGACCTGTCGTTCCTCGGCCAGCTCTTCCGACTGGACGAAACGCCGCAGGCTGCGGGACAGCGAGGTCATCACCTGATGGATCTCGCTGGAGGAGTCCTGCATGGCGGGCAGCAGCCGACGCAGCTGCGTGCGCTGCTCCGGAGTCAGACTTCGCGCGAACGGACGCTCCAGCAGCGCGTCGATGTCGTCGTCCAGCGCCGAGGTGCGTTCCGGGTCGAGCACGAGGGCGTAGAACGCCGCGAAGGAGCGGCCGGCCTCGGACTCCTGCAGCAGGTCCACACCCCGGAAGATGTCGTCCAGGACGGAGCCGCGGGACTGCGGTTCGTCGATGAGCTGCCTGCGCAGGCGGGAGTTCAGTGCTTCCAGCGAGGCCCGCAGGCGGGCGAAGTCCTCCGGGAGCTCCGCGGCCAGGGCGAGGACGTCGCCGGCCTGTTCTGCGGCGCGATCCGTCTCCAGGATCTCGACATCCCCGGACGCGAGGCGAGAGATCTCCTCATCCAGTCGGTCGCGCTCGGCGCGGAGCATCTCGATGCGCCGGCTCACATCCGGATCGGTCTCGATGCTGAGCTGACGGATGCGCTCCACGATGGTGGTCAGCCGCGACTCGGTGACGGAGCTGCGCGGCTCGGAGAGCTCCTGGACGAAGCGGATGGCCGCGAGTGCGCCGTCCGAGAGGGAGTAGAGCTCCTCCCGGGACTCAGTGGGCCGCCGGATGAGGAATCCGGCCTCCAGCCACGCCTTGCAGTACTGCAGGGCGGTCTGCGGCAGGTCGAAGCCGTGGGCGCGGAGTTCGTCGAGATCGGCCTCGACCGCGTCGATCAGGACGGCGGACGGTATCTCCCGGCGCGGGTCAGCGAGGTGGGCCCCGAGCACGGTGACGGCCACCGGGGCGTTCGCCGCGCGCAGCAGTGCCCAGGCGGTGCTGTGGTCGGCGAGGCGCCGTGTGGTCAGGGCGGCCCGGAGTGCAGTCATCTGTTCCATGGTAGGGCGGGCCGCCGACGTCGGGCGCCCGGGGCTCCGGTGAGGGGTCATTTTCCCGCGCATCTCGGCCGGGGTTGCGCGCGTCAGCGCCGGGAGATGTACGGGACTTTGACTCCTGGATCAGGGGGTTTGGGGCTCAGCGCAGCCGCAGGCCCCGGTGGCGGTTCAGCGCGGCGTGCAGCTCATGGCGTCGTGGCCGGGCCATGGCCCCGGGGTGCCCCTGATGCGGAGACAGAGCGTCCAGGCCCTGGGCGTCCATCCGGCGCAGCAGCTCCTCCACGATCTCGGCCATCGTGCGGCGCCCGTCCGCGAGCTCGGCGGCCCGGTCCAGCGCATGGGCCAGGGCCGCCGTCTGCAGGGGGTCCACCAGTTGGGAGACCGCGGAGAGGTCGACGTCGTCACCACCCTGCTGGATCACCGCACGCCCCCGTGCCCGGGCGGGCTTGGGGCGGCGTCCCCGCCCCGTCGCATCTCCCCGGCCCCTCGCGCGCCCGCCGCCACCGGTGTCATCGTCCCGCGGGGAGCCGGGTTCGGGGATCCGCGGGGCAGACCCGGAGAACAGGGCGTCGCCGGCCGCCTCAGGAGCTTCTCCTGACGGTTCCTCGGCCAGCGCCTGTGCCTGCTCGGTCACGTCGGCCGGCACATAGGAGTCGACGGCGATCACGTGGTCGGCGACGTCGAAGAACGCCCCGGAGCCGCCGGCCACCAGGATCGTGGAGACCCCGCGCTCAGCGTGCAGCGGTCGGATGCGCTCCACGAACGGGGTGATCGGCTCGCGCGCAGCCGGGATGAGCCGGCGCATGCGCTCGTCCCGGATCATGAAGTTCGTCGCCGAGGTGTCCTCGTCGATGAGCAGGACGTCGGCCTGCGCCTGGACCGCCTCCACCAGGGACGCCGCCTGGGAGGTGGAGCCGGATGCGTTGGTGGTGGAGAACCGGCGGGTGTCGGTGCCGGACGGCAGCTCACCGATGAACGGGGAGATGTCCACCCCGGTCACCGCGCGGCCGTCCTCGGCGCGGATCGCGACGGCGTCGGGCCGGGTGATCACCCACTCGCGCCCGTCCCCGCCCACATGCGGATGGACGCCGCGCTCGATCGCCCGCAGCAGGGTGGACTTCCCGTGATACCCGCCGCCGATGATCACCGTGATCCCTTCGGGGACGCCCATGCCGGTGATCCGGCCCCCGCTGGGCAGATCGAAGCTCACGCGCAGGGACTCCGGAGAGCGGAACGGCGTGACCGCCGAGCCCTCCAGAGGCAGGTCCGAGTCCCCGGAACGGCGCGGCAGCACGGCCCCGTCGGCCACGAAGGCCACCAGCCCGGCCCCGGAGAGCTCGTCGCGCAGGTGCTGCTGGTCCCGGTGCAGGGTCACGTGACGCCGCAGCGCGACGGCGTCGAGTGCGGAGTGGCGCATCGTGGAGGCCACGATCTGCGGCAGCGTCTCGGTGAGCAGCCGGGCGGCCGCGCGCCCGCGGATCCGACGTCCCGCGGCGGGCAGCGCCACATGCAGCCGGGCCTCGACCGTGTGTTCGCCGATCACCACGCTGGTGCGTTCCAGCACCTGCTGGCCGGGCCGACCGATGCTGATCGACCCGTCCCCAGGGGCTGAGGAGGAGAGCCGGCGCGCCGCGTCGGCCAGCTGGCGGGTGAGGAAGTCCGCGGCGGCGGTGCGGCCGCGGGCGTCGTCGACCAGGTCATCCGGCAGAGCCGCGTCGGCGCGGTCCACCTGCACGCGCAGCAACGACGGCGGCGCGTACGGGTCCACCTGGACATGGTCGACGATCAGCCGGACCCGGGTCCCGCCGTCGACGGTCGCGAGCTCGTGCTCGCCGCGCAGCTGCTTGTAGCCGGCGTAGCCGCGCCCGTCGAGAGCGGTCAGCGTGCGTTCCAGGGCGCTGCGGTCGGGCACCGTGGCTCCTTTCGCGGGTGGGTGATCCGAGGTCGGGTCATTCCGGGGAGGCGCTGAGATGGCGCCAGGTGCGCACCAGCTGGCTGAACTCGGTGACCTGGACCAGCACATGGGAGCGAGCCGCATCCTCGGCGACCTCGGCCTGACCGGCGCGGACGGCGTCGGCGATGGCCCGGTGCTCGGCCAGGGACCGGCGCATCCGGTCCGGGACCCGCAGCTGCAGGCGCCGGTAGGGCTGCAGGGCGCGCTTGAGCGCGTGGGCCTGCTGGCGCAGGTACTCGTTGCCGCAGGAATCGTAGAGGATGCCGTGGAATCGGGCGTTGGCGTAGTAGTAGCCGTCGGCGTCGCCGGCGATGGCGTGGTCCTCGCAGTCGCAGACGGCCCGTTCGAGCTCCTCCAACGCGTCGGCCTCGATGCGCCGGGCGGAGAGGCGGGCGGCCATGCCCTCCAGCTCCGCCATGACTTCGAAGCGCTCGGCCAGCTCGGAGATGCTCAGCTCGGTCACATAGGTGCCCTGCTTGGGGCGGATCTGCACCAATCCGGAGCGTTCCAGAGCCTGCAGCGCCTCCCGCACCGGGGTCCGGGAACAGCCGAACTCCTGCTCCAGCTGCGCCGGGTCCAGGCGTTCGCCGGGGCGGTGCCGTCCGTCGACGATCGCGTTCTCCAGGGCGTCCCGCACGCGCTGGGACTCTGGGATCCGAGCCATGGCCACCTCCGAGGTTCAGGGTATCCGACCGGCCAGCCTGTGGCGCAGGTCACGTTCATGCTCTATAGTCCCTGTTATATACATCACGGCGTGTGATGTACAACGTCGACTCGTCGAGGGAGGATCGCCATGGGACGTCAGGACGGATGGCTGCTCGCGGACCTGTTCCGCGCCCTGCGTCGCCGGGGCGGGGAGGGCGCGGCGACGCAGGAGCCGGAGGCCGCCCCGCTGGACCAGCTCCTGGCCGCCTGCGAGGTCCTGATGAGCGACGTCGGGGAGGCCTCGCTGCGGGCGGTGGCCGCCCGGGCGCTGCAGGCCTACGCTCAGCTGGATGACGCTGGCCGCCTGGCCTTCTTCACCCACATGTTGCAGGACCACGGGGCTGATGACGACGCCGTCCGCGCCGCCTATCAGGCCTGGGAGCAGGCCGACGGGCAGCGGCGGGATGCCGCACTGACCCGTCTGTTCGACGTCGTCGAGCCGGCCCGTCAGCAGCTGCTGCGGCGCATGAACCACGCTCCGGATGCGACCGCCGCGCTGGTGGCCATGCGGGCGGACCTGCGCAGGCTGTTGCCGGAGCATCCTGAGCTGCGGCCGGTGGACCACGACTTCCGGCACCTGCTGGTCTCCTGGTTCAATCGAGGCTTCCTGCGCATGGAGGAGATCACCTGGGATTCTCCCAAGGAGCTCCACCAGCACCTGCTGCGGTTCGAGAAGGTCCACCCCATGGAGGGCCGTGCGGACCTGCGTCGGCGGCTGCAGCCGAAGGATCGCCGGTGCTTCGCGTTCTTCCACCCCGCCACCGGAGAGGTGCCGCTGATCTTCGTGGAGGTGGCGCTCGTGGAGGGCGTCCCGCGCCACATGGGGCCGCTGCTGGAGCCCGGTCCCGCGCTGAACCCCGCCCAGGCCGACACCGCCGCCCTGTACTCCATCAACAACTCCCTCGAGGGGCTGGCCGGCATCTCCTTCGGCAGCTTCCTGATCAAGCAGGTCATCGACGAGGTCAGCCGCCAGCTGCCCCATCTGCGGCGCTTCGTCACGCTGTCTCCCATCCCGGGCTTCCGCGGCTGGCTGGAGTCCCAGGACGATCCGGAGCTGCTCCACCTGGCCATCGAGCTGGCTGCACATGATCCCCGTGCTGCGGACCCTGACGCTGAGAGTGCCGGCGCGCCCGCCCTGCGTGAGCGGCTGCTGCCCGTCCTGGCCCGTTACATCACCGCCGAGCGGCGCGGGGATGGTCGGCCGCTGGACCCGGTGGCCCGGTTCCACCTGGGCAACGGGGCCGCCGCCTGGCAGCTGCACTGGCCGGCCCACAGCTCGCCGGCGGCGCGCGCCCAGTCCTACGGGGCGATGATCACCTACCGCTATGAGCCCGAGCAGCTCGAGCGACGCCACGAGGACTTCGTGCGGCGGCGCGAGGTCGCCGTCGACGGCCCGCTGGCCGAGCTCATTCCTGACCGACCCGACACTCCGAGAGGATCCGCCCCCATGGCCGACGACTTCACCCCGATCCACCGTTCCTTCGAGGCTCAAGCGGCCCGCCAGCCCGAGAAGGTGCTCTTCCACCTGCCCGACGGCGGCACCCTGACGTATGCGGAGACCGAGCACACGATGCGGCGGATCGCCGCCCGGCTGCTGGCCGACGGCGTCCAGCCCGGGGACCGGGTCGCCGCGCAGGTGCAGAAGTCGCCGGAGGCGCTGGCGCTCTACCTGGCCACCCTGCGGGTCGGCGGAGTCTTCCTGCCGCTGAACACCGCCTACACCGGCACGGAGATGGACTACTTCATCGGCGACGCCGAGCCGCGCGTGCTCGTCTGCTCCCCGGAGCGGGAGCAGGAGCACGCCGCCCGGGGCGGGGATCAGCTCATCGTGGAGACGCTCGGCACCGCAGGCGACGGCACGCTGCTGACCTCCGAGACCACCGTGGAGGAGTCCTATGCCGCCGCCGCGGACACCCCGGCGTCGATCCTCTACACCTCCGGCACCACCGGACGGTCCAAGGGGGCGGTGCTGACCCATGGGAACCTGGCCTCCAACTGCCGGGCCCTGCTGGAGGCCTGGCAGTACACGGACCAGGACCGGCTCATCCACGCGCTGCCGATCTTCCACATCCACGGGCTCTTCGTCGCCGCCAACATGACCCTGGTGGCAGGAGCCTCCTTCCACTGGCTGCCGTCCTTCGACGCCGAGGCCATCCTGGACCTGATGCCCACCTCCACCGTGCTGATGGGGGTGCCCACCTTCTACACCCGCCTGCTCGCCTCCGAGCGGCTGACCCCGGAGACCTGCGCCTCCATGCGACTCTTCGTCTCCGGCTCCGCCCCGCTGCTGGCCAGCGACCACGAGGCCTTCGAGGCCGCCACCGGGCACGCCATCCTCGAGCGCTACGGCATGACCGAGACCGGCATGAACACCACCAACCCCTACGACGGCGCCCGCAAGCCCGGCACCGTGGGGAAGCCCTTCCCCGGGGTGCAGATCCGGGTGACCGACCGGGAGAGCGGCGCCGAGCTGCCCGACGGCGAGGTCGGCCTGGTGGAGGTCAAGGGCCCCAACGTGTTCGCCGGCTACTGGCGCATGCCGGAGAAGACGGCCGCCGAATTCCGCTCCGACGGATTCTTCATCACCGGGGACCTCGGCCGGATCGACGAGGACGGCTACCTGTGCATCGTCGGCCGTGACAAGGACCTGGTCATCTCCGGGGGCTACAACGTCTATCCCAAGGAGATCGAGGAGCGCATCGACGCCCTGGACGGCGTGGCCGAGTCCGCCGTGATCGGCGTGCCGCACCCGGACTTCGGGGAGACCGTGGTGGCCGTCGTCGTGCCGCAGGCCGGAGCCGCCCTGGAGCCGGAGCAGATCCTGGCCGGGATCCGCGAGGACCTCGCCCGGTTCAAGCAGCCCCGAGCCGTGAAGATCGTCGAGGCGCTGCCGCGCAACGTCATGGGCAAGGTCCAGAAGGCCGAGCTGCGGAAGCAGTACGCGGACCTCTTCGTCCCCGCCTGATCGGGACGACAGGGGCCGCCCGGGTGCAGAAGCAGCACCGGACAGAAGCAGCACCGGACAGAAGCAGCACTGAACCGCAGGACAGGAGAACATCATGGTGCTCTACGGAGTGGCCGCACTCGCGCTGTGCATGCTGGTCGGCATGCTCGTCGGCGAGGTGCTCGGCGTCGTCGTCGGCGTCGAGGCGAACGTCGGCGGAGTCGGCTTCGCGATGATCATGCTCGTGCTGGTGACCGACAAGCTCCGGCGGATGGGGAAGTTCCCGCCCGCCTCGGAGCAGGGGGTGATGTTCTGGTCCGCCATGTACATCCCCATCGTCATCGCGATGGCCTCCACGCAGAACGTGGTCGAGGCCCTGGCGGGCGGCCCCATGGCCATCCTCGCCGGTCTCGGCGCGCTCGCGGCCGGGGCGGCCCTGGTGCCGGTGCTCGCGCGGGTAGGGGAGAAGGCGGAGCCGCTGCCCCCGCTCACCGAGGCCGAGAAGCAGGAGGTCTGAGGTGGATCTGCTCGTCTCCGTCTTCGAACGCAACGACCTCCTGGTGGCCTTCGTGGTCATCGGCGGGCTCATGATGGTCTCCGGCTGGCTGTCCAAGACCCTGACCCGCGGCCGCCTGCAGGGCAGTGCGATCGCCATCATGCTGGGGCTGGTGCTGGCCTACTGGGGCGGCTCCGTCACCGGCGGGGAGGCCGGGATGGCCGACATCGCCATCTTCAGCGGGCTCGGGCTGATGGGTGGGGCGATGCTGCGCGACTTCGCCATCGTCTCCACCGCCTACGGGGTGGACCTTCAGGAGATCAAGCGCGCCGGGCTGGCCGGGGCGCTCTCCATCATCCTGGGCGTGCTCGTCTCGTTCGCGGTCGGGGCCGCCGTCGCCGCGGCCTTCGGCTACACCGATCCGGAGTCCATGGCCACCATCGGCTCCGGGGCGGCCACCTACATCGTCGGCCCGGTGACCGGCACCGCCGTGGGGGCCAGCTCGGACGTCATCGCGCTCTCCGTGGCCGCCGGGCTGGTCAAGGCCGTGGTGGTCATGGTCGGCACTCCGCTGATCGCCCCGTTCATCGGGCTCAACAACCCCAAGTCCGCGATGGCCTACGGCGGCCTGATGGGCACCACCTCTGGGGTGGCCGGGGGACTGGCCGCCACCGACAAGCGGCTGGTGCCCTACGGAGCGATGACCGCCACTTTCTACACCGGCATGGGGTGCCTGCTCGGGCCCTCGGTGCTGTACGTGGCGCTGCGGGCGATCGCCGGCTGAGCCAGCCGGGAGGGCCACCACATCCGCCGGCCCAGCTCCAGGCCGAGCGCCGGCACCAGCAGAGTCCGCACGACGAACGTGTCGATGAGTACGCCGAGGGCGACCAGGAAGGCCAGCTGCACCATGAACATCAGCGGCAGCACGGCCAGGGCGGCGAAGGTCGCCGCGAGCACCAGCCCGGCCGAGGTGATCACCCCGCCGGTGACGACCAGGGCATGCAGCAGACCCTCCCGAGGGTCGCCGCGCAGGGTCTCCTCCCGGGCCCGGGTCATCAGGAAGATGGTGTAGTCCACGCCGAGGGCCACCAGGAACATGAAGCCGAACAGCGGGACCGTGGGGTCCGCGCCGGGGAAGCCGAGGACGTGGTTGAACACCAGCGCGGAGACTCCCAGCGCGGTCAGATAGGACAGGACGGTGGCGACCACCAGGATCACCGGCGCCACCACGGAGCGCAGCAGCACCATGAGGATGATCAGGATCGCGACCAGCACGATCGGGATGATCACCATCAGGTCCCGCTGAGCCGTGGTGGTGGTGTCCAGCTGAGTGGCGGTGGTGCCGCCCACCAAAGCCTCCCCCTCCAGGGCGTCCAGCTGGTCGCGCAGTGCGACGACGGCGGACTCGGCCTCCGAGGAGTCGGCGGCTGAGTCCAGGGTCGCAGAGATCTCCACCTGCCCGTCCACCTGGCGGGCCTGCGTGAGATCCCCGGCGGGAGCGCCGTCGGCGTCCACCAGGTGCGCCTCGGCCACTCCCTCGACGCCGGCGACCAGCTCGAGGGCCTGATCGGCCTCCACCGCCGGGACGAAGATCTCCGTGGGGGCACCGGTGCCCGCGTCGAAGTGCTTCTCCAGCATGGTCTGGCCGGCCTTGGTGTCCGTCTCGCCCAGCACCACCTCGGACTGGTCGATGCCGTCGGCGCGCAGCTGGGTCACGCCGGCCGCGCCCACCAGGAGCACCAGGGTGACGACCACCCAGATCGGACGGGGGTGGGCTCCGACCCACGAGGCCGTCCGGGCCCACAGGCCGCGGGAGGGGGTTCGGTCGGCGTCGTCGGTGCTGTGCCTGGTGGGGGAGTCGGTGGCGTGCGGGACGCGCGGCCAGAAGACGCGCCGGCCGGTCAGCGCCAGCAGTGCGGGCAGGAAGCTCAGCGTGGCGAGCATGGCGAAGACGATGCCCGCCGCGGCCACCGGGCCGAGTGCACGGTTGGAGTTCAGGTCCGAGACGAGCAGGCACATCAGCGCGACGGCCACCGTGCCTCCGGAGGCCAGAATCGGTGGAGTGGAGCGCTTCAGCGCGGTCCACAGGGCGGCGTGCCGGTCGGCCGCCCGCAGCAGCTCCTCCCGGTAGCGGGCCACCAGCAGCAGCGAGTAGTCCGTGGCCGCACCGATCACCAGGATCGACAGGATCCCCTGCACCTGGCCGTTGAGCTGGATCCACTCCAGCCGAGCCATCAGGTAGACCACGGTGATCGCCGTGCACAGCGCGCCCACCGAGGAGAGCAGCACCAGCAGCGGGAGGAACGGCGAGCGGTAGACCACGATCAGGATCAGGAACACCGCGACCACCGCCACCAGCAGGAGCATCCCATCGATGCCGGCGAAGGCCTCGGAGAGATCGGTGGACAGCGCCGCCGGCCCCGTGACATGGGCTGACCACGCCGCCTCGTCCAGCTCCCCGGCGACGGTGGCGCGCAGCGCGTCCACCGCGCCGTCGTCGACAGCGCCCTCGGCCAGCAGTACGATCAGCTGCACTGCGCCGGAGTCCTCGGCAGGCACCGGCCCGATCACGTCGGTCACCCCGTCCAACCCCTCGAGGGTGGACGCCAGCTCAGCGGCCTCGCCCATCGCGGTCTCGTCCAGCGAACCGGAGGTGCCGCCGTCGTGCTCTGCGATGACCGTGGCCGGCACAGCATCGGAGTCGGCGAACTGCTCCCGGAGCTCACCGGCTCGGGTGGACTCGGCATCGGCCGGGAGGAAGGTGGCCTGGTCATCGGTGGTGACCTCGGAGATCGCCCCGAACGTGGGGCCGCCGGCGCCGGTCCACGCCAGCCAGGCCAGGACGAGGACCACCGGCAGGAGCAGCCGTCGACCCCAGCGGGAACGGTGGGAGAGGCGAGAGGGATCGGCGGCGTGCAGCATCGAAGGCCCTGTTCTGTGTGGGGAAGGTCGGGATGGAGAGGGAAGAGGGGTCAGTTCATGACCGCGATGGAGAGGTTCAGCGTGGACGCGTAGAGGATCCACGCCAGATACGGCAGCAGTAGCATGGAGGCCAGGCCGCGCACGCGGCGGAAGGCCAGGATGGTCGCCACGACGGCGGCGATCATGGCCACGATGACGGCGAAGGCCAGCCACAGCGCGGCGGAGCCCCAGAGCGGGTATGCGCCGAAGAAGATCGGAGTCCACAGGCCGTTGAGCACCAGCTGGACTGCGAAGAGGCCCAGGGCGCGGGAGCGTCCGGGCGAGGTGCGTTCCCGCCACACCAGCCAGGCTGCGAGTCCCATCATCAGGTAGAGCACCGTCCACACGGGTCCGAAGACCCAGTTCGGCGGGTTCCATGGGGCGACGTCGGCCTGGGCGTACCAGCCGTCGATCTGCTCGGAGGTCAGGGCGCTGCCCAGGAACCCCACTCCCACCGGGATGGCGAGGAGCACCAGCAGCGCGAGGAGCTGGCCGGCCAGGCCTGGCCGGCGTGAGGTGGCGTCCGCGGAGTATGTCGTCATGAGTCCTCCTGGGGTGAGGCTGTGGTGGGTTCGGGCAGCGGGGCGACCATCGAGTCCGCCAGTGCGGTGAGGAACTCAGCGATGAGCTGGAGCTCCTCGTCGTTGCGAGCGTCGATGACCTCTCGCATGGCGGCCAGTCGTGCGCCGAAGTGGTGCTGGAAGGAGCGGCGAGCCAGGTCGGTGAGCTCCACGACACGCGAGCGCCGGTCACGGGGGTGGGGGCGCCGCCGCGCGTGGCCGGCGTCCACCAGCCGATCGACCAGCACGGTGGCCGAGGCCGTGGAGATCTGCAGGTGGCGGGCGATGTCCTGAGGCGTGACCGGCTGCCCCTGACGCTCGCGGATCACCAGCATCCGCAGGGCGGCCACGTCTGACGGGTTCATCTCCAGGGGGCCCTTGAGGGTGTTGTGCATGCGGTCCATGGAGTCGCTGAGCACCTGCACCGCCTCCAGGGTGTGCAGGACCTCGGGTCGCGCCCGGCCGTGTCCGGCGGAGTCCTTCGGTTGGTCTCTCACGCATCCATTTGACTAGATAATCTAGCTAATCGTCAAGCGCGGAGTGGGCGAAACGCCGGTGAAACATGCTCCGCACACACTGGTGCCATGCACATCCGCACTGATGACCCGCATACGCCTGACGTTCAGGGGCTGATCCTCGAGCATCTGCAGGAGATGCACGCGACCTCACCTCAGGAGAGCGTGCACGCCCTCGGCCTGGACCAGCTGCGCGCCGACGGCGTCACCCTGTGGACCGTCCGTCAGGACGACGGCGAGCTGCTGGGCTGCGGGGCGCTCAAGCGGCTGGACTCCCGGCATGGTGAGATCAAGGCGATGCGCACCGCCGTCGTCGCCCGCGGGCGGGGAGTGGCCGGTGCGCTGCTGGAGCACCTGATCGGCCACGCCCGCGGCCACGGGCTCCGGCGGCTGAGCCTGGAGACCGGCACGCAGGGGCACTTCGCCCCCGCGCGCCGGCTCTACGCCCGGCATGGCTTCACCGAGTGCCCGCCCTTCGGCGAGTACACCGAGGATCCGCACAGCGTGTTCATGACGCTGCCGCTGTGAGTTGGCTCAGGGCCATGGAGGTGCTCAGGACCTCGCGTGGGCGCGCGCCTGGTGCTCCAGCGGGACGGTCCACCGCTCGCCCGGGCTGAGCTGCTTGCGCTTGCCCTCCACATTGAGGTCGATCGGCTCCGCCGATCCCTCGGAGAGCTTCAGCGTCACGTTCTGGTGGTCCATGTGCACCAGGATCGGCTGGTTGCGGTACCGCATGCGGAACGTGGCCTCCGGCAGCTCGTCCGGCAGCAGCGGGTGCAGCCACAGCGCATCGGCGCGGGTCTCGACCCCTGCGTAGCAACGGATCACCATGTCCACGGTGCCGGCCATCGCGCCGAGGTGGATGCCTTCCCGGGTGGTGCCGCCCTGGGTGTCGGCGAGGTCGGCCTCCAACGCCTCCTTGAACAGGTTCCAGGAGCCGGAGCGGTCGAAGCGCGCGGCCACCCAGCCGTGCACCAGGCGGGAGAGCGTGGAGCCGTGCGAGGAGCGGGCCAGGTAGTACTCGATGGTCTTCCCGAAGTCCTCGATCGGCACCTCGTAGCCCATGTGCCGCATGGTGTCGATGAGCTCCTCGGAGGAGAACAGGTAGCACAGCATCAGCACGTCGGCCTGCTTGGAGAGCTTGTACCGGTTGGTGGCGTCACCCTCGGCCTGCAGGATCAGATCCAGACGTCCGATGTTGCCGTACTTCGCCTTGTAGCCCTCCCAGCCGAACTCCAGCAGGTCCTCGTAGCCGTCGAACTGGCTGATGACCCCGTCGGCATGGAAGTGCACGCGCAGCCGCCGGGAGATGTGCTCCCAGTGGTCCAGTTCGTCCTCGAAGATGTCCAGCCACTCGGAGAGCGGGTCGTCCCGGGAGTCCAGCTCGCGGACCAGCCGTGCGGTGTGCCGCAGCATCCAAGAGGTCAGCACATTGGTGTAGGCGTTGTTCCGCAGACCGGATCCGGGGGTGTCCGGGTAGCCGTCGTGGTACTCGTCGGGGCCCATCACACCCTCGATGTCGTACCGGTCGGCCTCGGTGTCGTACTGGGTCAGGGAGACGAAGAAGCGGCTGATCTCCACCAGCATCTCCGCGCCGTAGTCCGCCAGGAACGTGTAGTCCTGCGTGGTCTCGAAGTACTGCAGCACCGAGTACGCGATGGCCAGGGAGACGTGCCGCTGGCGGTGCGAGTTGTCCGGCATCCACGCCTGGGACCGCGGGTTCCACAGCTCGGTAGGGGTCTCCTCGCGGCCGTCGGAGCCGGCCTGCCAAGGGAACATGGCGCCGGCGTGCCCCTCGGCGCGGGCCATGGCGCGGGCTTCGCCGAGGCGCCGATACCGGTACATCAGCAGTCCGCGGGTCAGCTCCGGACGCCGCAGGGTGAGCATCGGGTAGACGAACATCTCGTCCCAGAACAGATGCCCCCGGTAGCCCTCGCCGTGCAGGCCGCGGGCGCCGACTCCGGCGTCGAGGTCGCGGCGGGCGCCGAAGGCGGTCTGCAGGACGTGGAAGGTGTGCAGGTTCAGCGCCATCTGCTGGCGGGAGGAGCGGGAGCCGATGGAGACGGCGAAGCGGTGCCACAGCACGCCCCACATCTCCTCGTGGTAGGTCAGCATGGTGCGGAAGCAGGAGGCCCGCTGGACCCGCTTGACCGCGGAGTGCCACACGGTGGAGATCGCGTGGTCGTGGGAGTTCGCCACCGAGGCGATCTTCTCCAGGGTCACCGGCGTGCCGGCCTCGAGGTTGATGGAGATGTCATGCCCGGCCACGAACTCGCCCTCCGAGACGGGGCGGCGCATCGGGTTGGTGTTCCCGGTGGAGGTCACCGAGGTGCGGGTGGCGACGGCGACCCGCACCTGGGACTGGTTCGTCATGGTCTCCAGCAGGACGGTCTCGCCGTCGATCTCCCGGGAGTCCACGGCGTCGAGGTGGTGTCCGGCGAGCTCCCGGTCTGCGGCGACGTTGCGGTTGGCGACGCGCCCGTCGATCATCGAGCGGACGGTGACGTTGCCGGACCAGTTCTCTGCCTCGATCTCCATCTCCAGGGCGGCCAGCTGGACCCCGGCCATGGACTGGAACTGGCGGGTGGTGAGGCGGGTGCGGCGGCCGTGCAGGTCCTGGAAGCGGGTCACCCGGGTGAGCAGCCCGCGGCGCATGTCCAGCTCCTGGCGGTAGTCGATGAGCTCGGGGGAGCCGGGCAGCAGCGGGTTCCCCGCCTCGGGGGTCACCTGCAGGTAGGTCCAGTCCGGGATGTTGACCATGTGCTCGGTCTCGACCGTCTTGCCCATGATGTCGGTCTTGAGCCGGTTGAACACTCCGGCGATGTAGGTGCCGGGGTAGTGGGTGGCGTCGGCGGAGGTGCCGGGGACGGCGCCACGGGTGCCCCAGTAGCCGTTGGCCAGGGCGCACAGGGCCTCCCGGGTGGGCTCCTCCTTGGGGTCGTACTCGTCATAGGCGAGCACCCAGTCCGGGTCGAAGGGCTTGGTGGTGCGTGTCGCCAGGTTCATCACGGACAGGTCCGTGACGACGACGTCGGCGCCGGCCTCCTTCAGGCGCCGCGGGTCCTCGCCGCGGTTGAGCCCGACGACCATCCCGTAGTTCCCGCGGTGTCCGGCCTGCACGCCGGAGGCGGCGTCCTCGATGACGATGGAGTCCTGGGCCTCCACACGCAGCAGCGTGGAGGCGTGCAGGAACATGGCCGGGTTCGGCTTGCCCGGCAGGTTCATCTCCAGGGCGTCGGTGCCGTCGACGATGGCGGTGAAGGCATCGAGCAGCCCGGCCACCTTGAGCACGTCGCGGCCGTTGCGGGAGGAGGTGACCAGGGCGGTGGGGATGCCGTCCTCGCGGAGCTGGTGGATCAGCTCCACGGTGGTGGGGAAGACGTCGACGCCGTCGCGGGCCAGCACCGCCTCGAAGAAGCCCTGCTTGCGGGCGGCCAGGCCGTGGATGGTGAGCTGGTCTGCGGCGTCGCCCGGCTCACCCTCGGGGACGAACACGCTGCGAGCCTGCAGGAAGGTCCGCACCCCGTCCTCGCGCGGGCGGCCGTCGACGAAGTTCAGGTAGTCCTCGTCGGTGAACTCGGGCTGCGGCTCCCCGGTGATCTCCTCCAGGGCGGTGTCGAAGAGCTCCTTCCACGCCGCGGCATGGACGCCGGCGGTGTCGGTGACCACCCCGTCCATGTCGAACAGGACGGCGCGGAAGTGCCGCAGGGCGTGACGCTTGGCCTCGGCGGAGTGCCGGAAGGGGTTCTCGAACGGGTGCATGGATACCTCACGGGGACTGTGGGCGATCAGGGCAGGGTGATCAGGTCGGCGTTCAGGACGGGGAGCCGGACCGGGGGTCCGGCGGGGTCGTGATGCGGAGCTGAGGTCTTCCTCATGCCGTACCGTCGGCAGGTGCCCATCACGGGGCCTGGTGCCTCGGCGGCGTCTCATCGGACGCCGGGCTGGCCTTGGGCTCGAACCCCATCGTAGGCAGTTTCGGCGCCGGGCCACAGGGTCAGCAGGATATCGGCCCATGAGCGTCCGGTCACATCGACGCCCTGGCGTGTTGTCGGGGCGTGCTGCCCGGGGTGTTGCCGGGTGCAGGATGCCGGGTGGTTCCGCCCGGGTCTCTCGTGCCGTCCCTGCCGTGCGGGCGCCGGTGGTGCTAGCGTCAGGGACATGTCGCGGCGCAGCACGATCGAACTGACCTTCCAAGAGGTCAAGGGCACCTCCAAGGAGACGACGGTGGCCGGCGGCGTCGTCGTGGACTGGATCGACAAGACCGCCTATGCGTGTGCGGCGTCGTGGACCCGCACCGCGTGCGTGACCTCCTATGTGGGCAATATGCACTTCACCACGCCGGTGCCGCGGGACACGCCTGTCACCGTGCAGGCGCGGGTGGTCCACACCGGGCGCACCTCCGTGCACATCCAGACCCGGGTGCTGGTGCAGCACCCGGAGCAGGGCTGGCTGGTGTGCACCGAGTGCTACATGATCTACGTGGCCGTGGGCGACGACGGCGAGGCGGTCACCGTGGCGCCCTTCGAGCCGAGCTCCGATCTGGAGCTGCGGCGCAGCGTGGACGCCACCCAGCGGATGGTCTACCGCCGACAGGTGGAGGAGACCATCAGCTCCATGCCCGAGGACATGGGCACCTCCGAGGCGCTGACCCTGCGGTTCCTGGCCGACACGGATGAGAAGTACCCGGACGGCAAGATCCGCGGCGGTGCGGTCATGAAGTGGATGGACCGGGCCGCCGAGATCTGCGCCGAGCGGTACTCGGGCTATGACGTGGCCGCGGTGCTCACCGGGGGCGTGCGGTTCTACCGGCCCATCACCACCGGGGACCTGGTGGAGGTGGACGCCCGGCTGGTGCTCACCGGCTCCAAGTCCATGCACGTGCTGGTGAGAGTCCGGGCCGGGGCGCGCTGGGAGAAGCATCCGGAGGTGGTCGCCTACGGCCTGCCGGTGATGGTCGCACCCGACGGCGCTGGCTCTGCCCGGCACATCACCCCCTGGCAGCCGATCAGCGACGAGGACCACGCCATCGCGGAGAAGGCCCGTCGGTTGCGGGACCTGCGCAATGCGACGCTGCTGTCCCCGAGCCCGCTCATCAGCTCCGGCTGAGGGCCGCTGGAGGCAGAGGGGCTAGACGAGGCAGAGGAGACTGGTGATGCGGCAGACCAGGAGCCAGCGGCGGTGGGGCGCCGTCCAGGGTGCCATCGCCGGGGTGGCTGTCCTGCTGCTGGGCCTCGCCCTCGTCTCCGGTGACGTTCACGTCGGGTCGGTGACGGTGGAGCGCAGCGTGCCGGTCGGCGTCGTGGTCCTGCTCTGCGGAGCGGCCTACGGAGTGGGCTCCGCCCTGACGTGGAGGCGTGCCCGACCAGGCCGGACGGAGGATCTGGCCGACTCTGGACGCCCTCGGTAGGATCACTGTCCTCGCAGCGTGAGGCGCCTGAGGCAGTGCGCCGGGGGAGGGGACGATCATGACGCAGCCGCCGCAGCACCAGCCCTACGGACAGCACCAGCCCTACGGACAGCACCAGCCCTACGGACAGCAGTCCGGCTGGTCCCAGCCCGGGTATCCGGGGCCTCCGCCCGGCGGTCCGCACCCCGGCTACCCGATGCCGAGCAGGCCGCGTCCGACGCGCGGGCCGTTGCCCATGACACTGGGCATCATCGGCGGCGTCCTCCTGCTGGGAGCTGTGGTGCTGTTCGTGCTGGCGGTGACGGTGTTCCGCTCCACGGTGCCGTTGGGGGTGTTGGACAGCGACGGCGGGCCCGGCGCCGATGCGCTGATCAGCGGGGATCCGCCCCTGGTGGCCGAGGCGCAGCTGGAGGCGGGGGAGAGCTACATGCTCTATGTGGTCCGCCCCACCGGTGCCAGCGCTCCGGGGCTGAGTGAGACGCCCGAAGTCGTCTCGCCCAGTGGGGAGAGAGGGTCGATGCGGTGGGCGGAGATCAGCTCCACCGCCACCCAGGGCGGCTCGAGCGCGGTGGGGGTGAACAGTTACTCCGCCGAGGAGTCCGGCCTGCATGAGTTCTCGATCAGCGGTTTCACCGACCCCGCCCTGGACGGATCGGGGGAGGCCTTCGTGGTGCTCGCCCCCGGCGGGGACTTCGCAGGTCTGGCCAGTGGGGTCTTCGGCGTGCTCGGTGCCGTCTTCGGCGGCATCGCCCTAGGGACCATCGGCCTGGGGCTGCTGATCGCCGGGATCGTCGTCGGCGTCGTGCGGCGACGCCGGCGCCGCGAGCAGGAAGGCGGGACTGGTCCGGGTGGGCTCCTAGGGCAGGGGCCTCGCCCAGCGTGGTGAGTCTCCCGCTGGCCACCTGTGATCACAGCGCGCCCACTAAGGGCAGTCCTGCCTCATCACGAGGGTCTGGTCGTGGGAGTCGCCCTGTCAGATGATGCTGGTAGGAGACTCGTGACCTCCTAGGTTCGGGGTGCCCTCTGACGTGGGCGGATATGACCTTTTGGGCAATGGTGCCGCCATGATTCACCTCTCTATTGTGAAGGGGGACGTTGAGGGGAGCAGGTCGTGGTGCCGATGGTCGAGGTGGTGAGGCAGGACGCCGCTGGTCTGCTGCGCCGCCGCTGCGTCCGACGCGGAGCCCTGTTCGGTGCGGTGCTGTACCTCGTCCCCGGCACGTCGCTCTCGGCCATCATGGCGTGGAGTCCTTCGGAGGGCACGGCCGCGGGGCAGTCCTTTCTTCTCCAGTGCGCAACGTTCGGGATGGTCCCTGCGCTCTGTGTGGTCGTTCCGCTCGTGGCACGACTGCTGCACCCGGCGGTGCGGCCCCACGGAGAGCTGGGGACGTACACGCTGGCGAGTCCGCATCACCGCTGGTGCGTCGTCGTGGGAGGCGCAGCGCTGGTGACGGGCGCGTCGTGGAGAGGCACGGCGTGCCCGAGATGTCGGGTGCTGTCCTCCAGGACGATGGGTGAGCTGCTGATCTGCTGTGATACTGAACAGTGACGAGTGTCGACCAGGACGAGTGTCGACCAGGACGAGTGTCGCCCAGGGCGAGACGGCGAACATGATGAGACGGAGGAGATCTGGTGGCCGAGGCCGAGACGACGCGGGTGCTGATCGTCGATGACCATGCGCTGGTCCGTGACGCCCTGCGGCTCTACCTGATGTCCGCGGAGGACATGGACTGCGTCGGAGAGGCCGCCGACGGCGCAGAGGCTGTGGAGCAGGTCGCCGACCTGACCCCGCACGTGGTCCTGATGGACATCCAGATGCCACGGGTGGACGGCGTGGCCGCCGCTCGCGAGATTCGCCGTCGATGGCCGGAGGTCGCGGTGCTGGCGCTGAGCACCTTCTCCGCGGAGCATCGGGTGGTGGAGATCCTGCGGGCAGGCGCCGTCGGCTACCTCATCAAGGATGCCCGCAAGGACCGCATCCTCGACGCCGTGCGGCAGGCTCGCGAGGGAGCGGTTCCGCTGTCCGCACGGGTCGCAGAGCTGCTGGCGCTCAGCGTGCTCGCTGACCGCTCGGCCTTCGAGGCTGCCGTGCAGCGGGCACAGCCTGTGCCGCAGCTCCCCCCGCGGGAGAGGGAGGCGCTGGGTCTGGCCGCCCGCGGGTTGAACAATGCCGAGATGGCGGCGGCGATGACGGTCACCGAACGGACGATCAAGGCGCACATGGCGAGCCTGTGTCGACGTCTCGGCGTCCGGGACCGCGTCCAGCTGGTGATCCGGGCCTTCGAACTCGGGATCGTCGAACCGCAGCTGGGACGCTGATGGTGGGCCCGCCGAAGGAAAGACTGTCCTTTCGGCCAATGTTCAGGAATCGTTCAGCTCAGTAGACTCGGGGCCGCTCGTCATGCCTCGATCCGCAGCGCGTGATTGTCGGCCTCATCACCATCCTGAGGGGGAGAATCCCATGTCTGTCTCACCGGTCCTATCACTCGTCTCCGTCCTGCTGCTCATCGCCGGAGGGCCGGTGAGCAGCAGTGGGGCGACGACTGCTGCGCCTGACCATGGGTCCGCGCCGAGTCATGTGATCGCCACGGCCGGGGCGGAGAACGTGCGGGCCGTCGTGGAGCGGATCGAATCGATCCCTGACTCTCGCTGGCTGCTCTGCAAGCGAAACTTCCTGCCCCCGGCCTTCTGTCGGTGACTCGCCGCCGGGAGCCGCCCACCAGGGTGAGCGAAGAGACGCTGCAGCCAGGCCGAGGACTTCTGGTGCCCTTCACTCTGGCGGTCTGCGGCTTCGTCCTGGTCGACCTGGTCGCTGCGTCGGCGACGGAAGGCTTCGGCCACGCCGCTGCCGACGTCTGGGGCCTCGCGCTGCTGATCTGCTGTGCCGCGCTGACCTGGGTGCGGGTGGAGGCCGCGGCATGGACCGCCGTCGTCGGCTCGCTGGTCCTGACCGCATTTCCCGGGATCTCCGTGCCCGGCTGGCTGCTGCCCCTGGCCTTCTTGGCCCTGATGTCCACGTGCGTCGGGCGGTGGCACAGCCGGTCCTATCTGGTCGCCGTCCTGGTCCTCGGAGTGCCCTATACCGTGGCGGACTACGGGGTCGTCGAGCGTGTGCTGTGGTTCCTCTGGACCTTCCTCATCCCGGGACTCATCGCCTACGCCCTGGGGCGAGGGTTCCGGCGGAGCCGCGTGGAGCGTCGGCGGCAGGAGGAGCGCCTCGAGGAGCAGCAGGTGGCCCGGGACCGGGCTCTGCAGGATCAGAAGAGGCACATCGCCCGAGACCTGCACGACATCGTGGCCCATGACCTCACGGTGATCTCCATGCACGCCCAGGCGCTGGACGTGGACTCCGCGGATCGGCTGACGCGCGCTGCCCTGGAGACCATCGGGGCGTCGTCGTCACGGGCGCTCCAGGATCTGCGACGCCTGCTGGACGTGCTGGACGATGAAGGTCTCATCGACGCAGAACCTTCGGACGCCGCTGTCATCCACCTCGAGGACGAACTGCAACGGTGCTCGGCGACCCTCCAGGACCTGGGATTCCGCGTGGAGTGTGACGTGCAGGGGAATCTCGACGGGCTCCCGCAGTCCCTGCAGACTGCCCTCAGTCGGATCCTTCAGGAATGCACCACGAATGTGATCAAGCATGGCGCCGCCGATCGGGACGGGCTGGCTTCGCCGGACTCCGAGCCGGACTGTGTGGTCCTGCTCGACGCCTCGTCCTACGAGGTGACCCTGGCTGTGAGCAACAGGGTGCCGCAGTCTCCCAGGCCCTGCGACGGGGGAGGCCTGGGCCTGGTCTCGCTGGCCGAGCGGGTGGACCAGCTGGGCGGCCGCTTCGCCGCTGGTCTGAGGGAGGGCGGCCGCTGGGAGGCCCGAGCGGAGAGCATCAGCATCTGTCGCTATGAGAAGTGACGGAAGGAAGCAGAACACTGTCCTTGAGGACGATGTGAGCAGTCTGCGCCGCGGCCTAACGTGGTCGCATGGTATTGCCCCTGATCCTCCTCGACATCGACGACCCTCGCGCCGCCTCGTCGGCTGAACGGCAGGTCCAGGCACTGGGGTTCTCGTGGCTGCGGGTCGGCTCCGGAGGTCGGCTGGGACATCACGTGGCGAAGTCCCAGAGTTCGGTGGCCGCGGCCGTCCTGGATACGTGCGACGGGCCCTGTGCGACCGTCGAGGCGGTGCGCTCCTTGCGCGGCGCGTTCGGGGCGCACCTGCCCGTCGTCGTGCTCCTCGATGAAGGGGGCGAGTCAGCCTTGCGGCCGCTGATCCGCGCAGGGGTCGAGAGCCTCATCGATCCTCGTCGTGTGGCGCAGGACGTGGGGCGGGCTGTCACGCATGCACTCCGCGGCGAAGCGTTCATGTCTCCTCGGGTGCTCGCAGAGGTCTGTGACCTGCTGAGGAGGACTTCCGAGCCTCGTCATCGCAGGAGGCTCAGCCCGGCGCAGGACCTGACGGCTCAGGAAGGCTGCGTGGTCGACCGGCTGCTGCTCGGCATGTCCAATGGGGCCATCGCTGAGGAGCTGGACGTCACCGAAGCGACCGTGAAATCGCATCTGAGCCAGGTGATGAAGAAGTGGCGCGTGTCGAGCCGTCTTCAGGTCGTGCTCCACGCGATGCGGGCGGAGATGGACGTCAGTCCTGTCGTGGAGACCCGCATCTTCCCTGAAGACTCCCCAGCTGCGACGAAAGTATGAATAAAATGGGTATTGAGTACAGTTTTTGGAATGAGGCAGTATTCATAGATTTGTTGACGTCATCCAGGAGATTGGATGATCTAAACATGTCTATGAAAGGTGTAATACATGCTGAGCTTCATCAGGTACGTTCTGCAGCAGGGGTGGCGCTACGGTGCGCGGGCGGTGCGGGCCGCCGCCGACTGGGCACGGGCGAACTGGCCGAGGGTGCGCACCTGGCTGCAGGGTGCGTCCGCGGCCGAGGTTCTGCGGATGATCCTGGAGATCCTGGGGTACCTCTGATCCCGGACCGCATCGACGGCGGCCGGCAGGCGTCCCGCTCGGGGTGCGCCGGCCGCCGCGGCGTGGAGACGGCATCGTGAGCGGACACGCTGTGACAAGGACAACGACAACGACAGCGACAGCGACAGCGACAACGACAACGACGACGGCGCCCGCGGCGCCGGATGCCGAGGAGTGCGCTCTGCCGCATCAGACCCTGAGTCTGATGAACCGCGTCGCCGTCGTCGCCGGCATCGCATTCTCCACCGGTGGTGCTGGCCTCGCACTGCTGCTGCTGTCCGGGGACCTCGCTCTCTGGTGCGCCGTCGGCGTGCTGGTCCTGGGGGCGCTGTCCACGGTGATCGATGTCATCGTCATCAATCCGCTGCGCGTGCGGCACACCCGCTACAGCATCACGCCCTGGGTCATCAGAATCCGACGAGGACGGCTCCTGCGTCGCGGCACGGCCATCGCCACCGCTCAGCTGCTCAACGTCACGGTGGTGCAGGGGCCGCTGCTGCGACGCTGGGGCCTCGCCCGCGTTCGATTCACCTGCATCGCGCATGTGGAGCCGCTCGGGCCTGTGCGGCTCGAGGAGGCGGAGCGGATCCGTGCTGAAGCGCTCGGCATCTATCTGGGGGTGGGCCGATGACCAGGCGTCACCAAGGACGACGGCTTCGTCCCTCCACGATGGCCGCCGCGTACCTGGGGGAGGCTCCTCGCCTGGTTCTCCTCGCCTGCGGCCTGGTCATTGCGATCAGGGTTCCCCCCTCCTGGCTGGGACACGCCCCCATGGTCGTGCTCGCGCTTCTCCTGCTGGGAGGGCTCGTCGGTCCGGCCTATGGCTGGGGGTCGCGGCGCTATGCCGTCACCAGCACCGGCCTCACCGAAGTCCGGGGCCTGTTCCGCATCCAGACCCGCAGCCTCGCATGGCGGGACATCTCCTCAGTGGAGGTCCTCGCTCCCTGGAATGCGCGCCCCTTCGGTCTGCGGGTCGTGGTGCTCGGCGCGGACGGCTCGGCGGACAGCACGATCCGGATCGAGGGGGTCCCCGTCGCGGATGCCGAGGACATCTCGCAGAGCGCGCGCCTGGGACACAGGGGGCCTCGGGGCGGCGAGGATCCTGCGCGCGTGCAGACCTCACGGTCGCAGGCTCCCGCCGACGAGGACCGCATCCACCGATCCAGCAGCCTCGACCTCATCATCTCAAGCCTCTGCTACGGACAGGCGGTCGTTCTCGCCGGCGCCGTCGTCGGAGCGGCAGTGCAGATCATGGAGCTCGCCGGCCACAGCGCCGAGGTGGTGCAGGCGCTGGCGACCCGTCCTGGTCCTGTCCTGGCGCTGCTGTGTCTGGTCGGTCTCACTGCAGGGGCGGTGCTCACCGCCGTCCGGTTCCATGGGCTCACGGTCGCCGTCGAGGATGGCAGGACCGTGCTGCGCCACGGACTGATCTCGACGACCACTCGGATCATCGGTCGAGACCAGGTCGTGGGGGTGCAGGTCCGGCGCAATCTGGTGGAGATGCTGCTGGACCGGGCGCGGGTCTCCCTGATCACTGCGGACTCCTCTCAGCAGTGGGACAGCAACCTGGCTCTGCCCTCGTTGTCGCGCCGGCGGATCCTCGTGCTGATGGCACGGCTCACCCCCGGTGCGAGGATCCCTCCGCCCTTGGTCGCGCCTGGGCCGGCGGTCCTTCCGGTGAGCCTGGCACTGGCCCTCCTTCCCGTCGCCGCGGGATCGGCCGTCGCATGGGGCGCGGCGCAGTGGTGGCCCGGCCGGGCCCTCATGACCATGGCCGTCGGGGCGGTGGTGCTGCTGCTGGGGCTGCTGATGACGCGGTGGTGCGCCGCACGGCTGGACACCGGCGACGCAGAGGCCGGCGTTCTCGCGTGGAGCACCGAGCTGGGCGGACAGACCATACGACTGCTGCGGTGCTCCGCAGTTCACGTGCTGACCACCGCCCATGTTCCGGGGCGGCGTGGGCTGCGTCTGATCACCGTGCACTACCACTCCGGGATGCCACGCGCGTGCCCGGCACTGACCACGTCCTCGGACGCCTCCGAGGCCATCACCCGTGCGGTGGGGGAGGCCGGTCCGAGGATCGCCCTGCACCGCACTCGAGGAAAGGCCGCATCATGTTCATCATCGACAGCCTGACGAAGACCTATGGAGGCAGCACCGTCCTCGACGACGTCTCCTTCTGCGCACCCGACGGCGCGATCACAGGCTTCGTCGGCCCCAATGGGGCGGGCAAGACGACCACCATGCGTATCATCACCGGGCTCACTCATGCCACCGCCGGGCATGTGGAGGTCGGCGGGGAGCCGTTCCCAGCAGCTCAGCGCCCGGCACGGCGGCTCGGGGTCTTCCTGTCGGCAGAGGGCATCCCGCCGAGCATGACCGCCCATGCCTACTTGGACTACGCCTGCCGGACCCAGGGAATGCCCACCTCCCGGGTCGCCCAGGTCCTCGCCGACGTCGACCTGAGCTGGGCGGCGCACCATCGGGTCACGTCCTTCTCCTTGGGGATGCGGCAGCGGCTCGGAATCGGAGCCGCAACTCTGACCGAGCCGTCGCACCTGATCCTGGACGAACCAGCCAACGGTCTGGACCCTGACGGCATCAGGTGGTTCCGAGACTTCGTGCGAGCCTCGGCCGACTCCGGGGTGAGCATCCTGCTCTCCTCACATCACATGCGGGAGCTCGGTGCGGTGGCCGACCAGGTCGTCATGATCGACGGCGGCCGCATCCTCGCCCACGGGTCGCTGCAGGAATTCCTCGCCGCCGCCCAGGCGCAGCACGGTGAGCAGCAGGTCGTCTATCTGGAGGTCTCGGATCCAGACACCGCCCGGCATGCGTTGCTGGCCCAGGGCATCACGGTGGAGCGGCAGCATCACGGGCTCATGGCGCACGGCGTGCCCCCGGAGCGGCTGGCCGCGCTGGTGGTGGAGTCCGGCGTCGGGCTCACCCACCTGGCCGCGCAGGCCCAGTCCCTGGAAGACACCTATTTCACCCTGCTGGGTGCCTCGAACGGAAGGAACTGACCCATGCACACTGCTCAGAAAGAGGCGCGTGGGAGCATCGGAGACGTCCGCGGACGGCAGACGGCCTTGATGGTCACTCGCGCCGAGATGCGCCGACACCTGCGGCGGGGCGGCATGCGCGGCGGCATCATCACGGCTGCTTCCCTGGGCGGAGGCCTCGGGCTGCTGATGCTGCTGATCGACAACGCCATGGATGGCGAGAGCATGCTGTTCCCGGTGATCGCCGTGGGAAGCGGTGCTGCGCTCGCGGCCTTCGTCCTGGCAGTGGCCACCGTGTTCCGCGTGGGAAGAGATGAGCAGGGGCAGATCGCACTGGCACTCACCTTGGTGCCGGACCGTCGGCGGCTCTACCTGGCCCGGGCGGCCGGATTCAGCCTCGTCGGAGCTGCGACATGCGCCGCCGTGGCCGTGGTGCTGTGCGCGACGGCTCTGCTCCTGCACGCCGGCGAGCCCGAGGTGCGGTGGAGTCTGCTGGCCATCCCCCTGGCGCTCTGCGGAGGGAGCCTGGCGGTCCTGTTCGGCTTCGGCCTGACCTCCCTGGTGCGTCGGTCCTCCGCCGGGATCCTGCTGTTCATCGGCGTCGTCGTGGTCCTGCCGCTCGGCTTCTTCGCGGTCGGATTCTCGCTGCCTGAGAGCATCGCCCCGGCGGCCGAGCTGCTGGCGATGAACACGCCCCTGCCGCATCTCGCCGAAGCCTTCGACGCCTCCTCGATGCCGAACCCCGAGTCCAGCGGGACGGACATCTTGGCGGGGATGACGGGTCTGCTGGCCTGGGGTCTGCTGCCGACCCTCGCGGCATGGCCGATCTTCAACCGCGGGGAGGCGCGATGACGCGGGACGAGCCCACTGGCCGGACGAGCGGTGCCGCACCGGAACCTGTGGCGCGCCATCGACAGGGCCCCTCCTCGGCAGGAGCAGTCAGCGCGGTGGTGCTGTTCGTCGTCATGCTGTCCATGCATCTCCTGCTGGCCCAGGCCACCGAGCTGGCAGGATGGGCGCGCACCGTGCTGGCGTTGGGAGCGGGTCTGGTGGCGGCGACGGCCACCCAGCACCTGGTGAGCAGGTCTCGCCGTCGTCGCTGAGCGGGGCCGGGCGAGCAGGGCCGGGACGTGCCCACGAGTCTCCGCCCTGAGGCTGACGTGGAGGTCAGCTCCATCTTCTACGCTGGGGCGATATGAGCACACCTCCGCAGGAGCCGGAACGCCACGGCCCCCCGCCGCACCCGCCTGGCCCCCCGCCGTACCCTCAGGCGCCCCATCTCTACGGCCACCCTCCCACCGGACAGCCCCACGGTCAGGGACCCTATGCGCCATCTGGGCCTGGGGCGGCGCCCTGGGGGACCCCCTACGCTCAGGGGCAGCACCCTGCGCCTCAGTACCCGACTCACCACCCGTCGCCGTTCCCCCCTCAGCCGCCGGCCCAGACGCCCCCGGACTCGAAGGACCGGTACTCGCGCGGCATCTGGCGGCAGCCGGACTCCCGGCCCGGTCGCTTCCTGTGGTGGGACCTGCTGCCGACGGTGCCGTATCTGGCCATCATCCTCGGCGCGAACCTCGTCACCATGATGTTCTTCCCCGGTGGGGACGAGGTCACGCTGACCAGCGCGGAATCGCGTCAGGAGTTCCTCATCAACGGGCTGATCTTCGGTTCGCTGACGGTGCTGATCCTGGCCGTCGCGGGCAAGGCCCTGTGGCGCTCACTGGTGGTCTTCACCCACCACGCCTTGGCCTGGCTGAAGCTCTTCCTCATCCCCGCGATGTGGCTGTCCATCGTGGTCCTCAATGTGATGCTGATGGCCCTGATCATGACGGTCACGGGGCAGGAGCCTGAGACCAGCGCCAATCAGGCCGGCATCGAGGCGATGCTGCAGGCCGTCCCGTTCTGGGCGGCTCTGCTGGTGCTGGGGCTGCTCGGTCCGCTCGTGGAGGAGTACATCTTCCGTCACCTGCTGATCGGCAAGCTCTCCCGGCATCTGAACATCTGGCTCTGCGCGGTGATCTCCGTGCTGCCGTTCGCGCTCATCCACGTCTCCTCGGAGATCATCTCCGGAGACCTGATGGGCGTGCTGACCACCGTGGTGCCGTATCTGACGATGTCGATCATCTTCACCCTGGCCTACATCTTCTCCGGCCGGTCTCTGCTGTTCGTCTGGTTGGTGCACGCGTTCAACAACTGCATGGCCGTCACCCTGCAGTACTGGCTCTCGCCGTTGCTGGAGGACATCGACGGCCTGGAGCCCACCGGCGTGATCCCGGCCCTCCTCCAGGCGGCCGCCGTGCCGCTGGGCGGGGCATGATCGCCTCCCCATGAAGGAGCTCACCACCGACCCGCGGCCCCTGCCGCGGCAGATCCTGGCCCTGGCCGTCCCCGCCCTGGGGGCGCTGGTGGCCGAGCCGCTGTTCCTGCTGGCCGACACCGCCATCATCGGCCGTCTCGGCGTCGATGAGCTCGCCGGCGCGGCCCTGGGCATCACCGTGATGCACACCGTCACCGGGCTGATGATCTTCCTGGCCTACTCCACCACCCCGGCGGTGGCCCGTTACGTGGGTGCCGGGAAGCTGGCCAAGGCGCTGGCCGCCGGGCGGGACGGGCTCTGGCTCGCGCTGATCCTGGGCGTCGTGCTGGCCGCCGCCGGCGTCGCCTTCGGGGAGGGTCTGCTGGCCTCCATGGGCAGCTCCGGGGAGATGCACAGCCATGCCTGGGACTACCTGGTGTGGTCCATGCCGGGGGTGCCGGCGATCCTGCTGGTCTTCGCCGCCACGGGGGTCCTGCGCGGCATGCAGGACACCACCACTCCGCTGATCGTCGCCGCGGCCGGGTTCGGCGCCAACATCGTGCTGAATCTGGTGCTGGTGCACCCGGTGGGACTCGGCGTGGCCGGCGCGGCCATCGGCACCTCCATCGCCCAGTGGGGCATGGCGGCGGTCTACCTGGTGATCATCGTGCCCCGGCTGCGCGCCCAGGCGGTGTCGCTGGGGGTGGACCCGATCGGCCTGCGCCGTGCCTTCTCCGTGGGGTCCTGGATGATGCTGCGCACCGTCAGCCTGCGCGCGGCCATCGTGGCCACGGTGCTGGTGGCCACCGACCTCGGTCCGGACACCCTGGCCGCCCACCAGGTGACCTTCACAGTGTTCTCCACGCTGGCCTTCGTGCTGGATGCCCTGGCCATCGCCGCTCAGGCGCTCATCGGCAAGGAGCTGGGCGCCTCCCGCCTCGACGTCGCCCGGCGGCTCACGCGTCTCATGATCCTCTGGGGGCTGGGCTTCGGCGTGGTCACCGGAGCCGTGATCGCGGCGCTCGCGCCCGTCTCGGCGGGTCTGTTCACCCCGGACGCCCACGTGGCGGCCATGATCACCGCCGCCCTGTTCGTCGTCGCGCTCGCCCAGCCGATCTCCGGCTACGTGTTCGTGCTCGACGGCGTCCTGATGGGCGCCGGCGATGTGAGATACCTCGCGATCGCGGGACTGGTGAACCTGGCGCTGTACTTCCCCGCCCTGTGGTGGATCTCCACCCGCGGGCTCACCGGAGTGGAGGCCGTGGTGTGGCTGTGGGTCGGCTACGCGGTGGTGTTCATCGGGGCCCGCGCGCTGACCCTCGGCGTCCGGGCCGCCGGTGGCCGATGGATGGTGGCCGGGGAGGCCCGCTGAGAGCTCGGCCGATCGGCTGAAGCCTCTGCGGACAGCGAGTAGACTCGCCTGCGTGCCAGTGAAGAGAATCCCCGCCCCCACCGCTGAAGCGCTGATCCGGCCGGTCTGGGTCCGCGCGGTCATCACCGCCGTCTTCGCCGCGGTGACCGTGTTCTGGCAGGACGAGACGCTCACCCTGCTCAAGGTCGCCGTGGCCGGCTACTTCGCCCTCGGCGCCACCGCCGTGTGGGACTACGCCAAGGACGAGGAGCTCGTGCCCGCCACAGTGCGCGGCCCGCTGGCCCTGGGCGCGGCGGCCTGGGTCCTCTCGGCCGTCGCAGTGATCTTCGTGGGCACGACGACGGCGGCCGCCGTCATCGCCGGTGTCGGTTTCGTGGCGATGGGTGTGGCCGAGCTGGTGGCCGGGATCCGCGGACGAGGGGCGTTCGTCCCGGCGCGCGACCAGCTGCTGCTCGGCGCCGTCGGGACCCTCACCGGGGCGGCGCTGCTGGTCGGCATGCAGCTCGACGTCCACGGCATCCTCGGCATCGCCGGCATGGGCGTGATCATCATGGCGGTGCTGCTGATGATCAGCGGCGGCGGCATGGTGCACGACGCCCGCCGCGGCCGGGACTGAGCACGACTCGCACGCGGTCTACTACACGGCGTAGAATGGCCGGGCGTCCGACGCGGACGCCGAGACCATCACCGGACGTCCTGGCAGACGTCCCCGTCTGACGAGGAACGAGGAGCCCTGTGGCAGAGGACAAGAAGGAGCGCCGCTCGCTGATCGAGTCGGTCAAGGCTCCGCTGATCTTCTCTGCGGCCCTGGCCTTCGTGGCCGGATTCGTCACCCTGATCTCCGCCTCCGGCGGCACGGACAACCCGGCCCGGGTGGACCTGGCGCTGATCGCGTTCGGCGTGGTGTTCATCGTCGCGCTGCTGGTGGTCTCCATGCTGCAGCTGGCCTCCCGGGACAATCCCGAGCACCTCTCCCAGGGGGCCGGGGTGAACCGGAAGTCTGAGGACCTCTACCGGCGGCAGGTGGCCGAGCGGCGTGCCGAAGCGGCCCGCAAGAAGGCCCAGGAGGCCCGTGAGGCCGAGGGCGACGAGCCGCGCTACGGCCGCGCCGAGGACGCCTGAGCGCTCGCACCGCCGTCGGGCTCTCGACACTGCGGCGAGTTGGTCTGACGTTCCCCATACTCGACTCGATCGACTCGAGTATGGGGAACTCTGGACCAACTCGCCGCAACGGTGGACGGAGCGGAGGAGCCGCTCAGGCGCTCACTTCTTCGCCTTCTTCTTGTCCTTCTTCTTCTTGGACTTCTTGTCCTTCTTCTCGCGCTTCTCCATCAGCTCATCGCGCATCCGGTCGCGGAACTCCTTGGCCGCCACCGCGGACTCGGAGGTGGGCTCGTTGATCTGGGCCGCCTTCTCCGCCGCACTGGGCTTGGCCAGCGTGGCCGAGGGCTCCGCCGCTTCACCGGCCAGCGCACGACGCCCGGCCTCCCGCAGGGCCGCCTGGCGGGCGCGGTAGGCCCGCACATGGGCCCGGTTGGCGCAGTTGCCGAAGTCGCAGAACAGCTTGGACCGGTTGCGCGTGAGGTCCACGATGACAGCGTCACACTCATCACCCTTGCAGGTGCGCATGCGGCCGGTCTCATCGTTGACCACCAGGAACTGGAGGGCGTCGGCGATGGCGGCCGTCATGACGTCGGCCAGCTGGGTGCTCACCGGGATCGGCACGGCACGGAACTGCGGTTCCTCGCCCCCCGAGGTGCGGACCACGCGAGTGCCCACTCCCTCCAGCAGCGTGTTGATCTTCTCCACCGGCTCCTTGGTGGTGATGGGGGCCGCACCCCAGATCTGGTGGACGGTGTCGCGCAGGTCGCGGACGGAGTCCACCTGGGCGCGGTCAAGGGTCGACGTCGGCCACTTCAGCTCCGAATCCTGGGAGGACAGGAACTTGCGCAGGCTCTCGATGCTGGTCAGCTGATCGGGTGAGGCCTGGGCGCTGTGAAGCCCCTCAGAGGTGTTCATGAGGTTGACGGCCGCCGTCAGGGTGCGATTGATCTCTGCGTGGAACATGCAGTGTTCTCCTGACAAGGTATGCGGGCGCAGGGGCCGGAAACGGCGGCCCCTGACCCTGGTGCAACGGGTCCTCCCAGTGTAACGATGTGACGCGTTGACGGGCTGAATGTGATGGAACTGTCACAATGTCCCCGCCCGTCCCGCGCAGTTGCCTTGTGCAACGAGGTTCGTCAGGGTGGGTCCTGTGCCCGTCAGGAGGAGGCGAAGCGGTCATGCAGCCGCTGCAGGGAGGCGCGGATGCCGCCGTCGTTCTCCCGGTGGACGCCGGCGATCTCCAGGGCCTTCCGCAGGGGAGCGGCCTGGCCGCTGAAGTCGTAGGACTCGGTGACGAGCGTGCCGCCGTCGTCAGCCGGCTCCAGCTCCCAGCGCCAGCGGTGTCCGCCGGGATGCCGCCACTCCACCACCCGATGCGGCTGGGCCCGGGTGGTGTGCATGGTGATCGCGTAGGGGATGCCGTACTTGCGCATGTCCACCCGGAACCTGTCGCCGGGCTGCAGCTCGCGCGGCCCGATCGCCGTGGTGCGCACCGTCCCTGAGCCGTCGAGCTCATGATGACGGTGCGGGTTCGCGATGATCGCGTACAGCTCCTCGGCCGAGGCCTCCACACGGATGCAGTGGGCGATCACCTGCGGTCCGCGCTCCACCGGTTCAGGGGTCATGCTCATGGTGCGCCAGTCTACGGCGAACCGGGGTGCGGGCGTGCGCCGCGTCCTCTGCGGTTGCATCCGCGCACCGGGCAGGTGAATCTGGTGGAGAGCATCGGCGTCGACAGGGTCGGGAGGGTCTTGGAACGATGGCACGGTCCCGCAGGTGGCAGGTCCGCCTGGATGACGACGCCGCCGAGACCGGCGAGCTTCCCGAGGTCACCGACACCACCCCCACCCACGGTGCGGCGCGGCGTCTGGCGGCCTTCGCGGCCAGCGAGGAGGCCGCCCACCCGGCGACCACCACCCCGGAGCAGCGGGAGTCTCAGGCCAAGCTGCAGGTGCTCATCGAGTCCCGGGCCATCTGGAGCGCCATCATCGGCGGAGTCCTGGGGCTGGGCTTCGGCCTGGTGGTCTTCCCCGGGGAACGGCCCGCGCTGGCGGGTGACGGGTCCATCCAGTTCTTCGGCGCGATCGTCGGTGGGGTGACCGCCGGGCTGGCGTTCCTGCTGGGCTATTCCCTCAACGCCCGCATGGCCAACATCTGGCTGGGGGAGCGGCCCCGGATCCGGCAGCTGCTGGACACGGTCTCGCTGTTGGTGGTGCACTCCTCCATCGCCGTCATGGGCGCCCTGGGCCTGTTCCGCGTGTTCCAGGAGGCCTTCGTGGGACTCACGGTGGACTACATCGCCGGCGCGGTGCTGCTGTGCATCGTCGGTGCGGTGGCCGCCTACTTCAGCTTCAACTCCGGCGCCCGCATCAACGCGTTCTCCCTGTCCACCCTGCTGGGGGTGTTCATGGCCTCCGGTGTGCTAGTGTCGATGCTGTTCGCAGAGAACCCGTTCTGGTGGCATGTGATGTTCTCCGAGCTCGGCACCGGACAGGCCGGACTGACCTCCTTCTGGACGTTCAACACCACCCTCGTCGTCTCCGGAGCGATCATCACCACGCTGACCGCGTTCATCACGCGGGACCTGGAGACCTGGGCCGAGCATGTCCGACGGCGGCACGTCCGCAGGCTGCAGCACGAACGGGAGGCCCGGCGCGCGGTCCGCGGAAAGGTGCCCCTGAGCCTGCCGCTGCGGCAGGCCGTGAGCAGACACATCCGCTCCCCGCGCATCCGGATGGTGCGGATCGGAATGATCGGCATGGGGGCCTCGCTGGCCGGAGTGGGGCTGGTGCCGGTGAACCTGCACAATGAGGTCCACGCGACCTTCACCGCCCTGTTCGGGCTGTTCTTCCTGATGCTGCTGATCGGCATGCCCTACTGGCTGCCCGGCTTCCCCCGCACCTTCTACCTGCTGAGCATCATCGCCGCCGGAGTGCTGCTCTTCGCCGGGAGCCTGTGGTGGCCTATCGGGTACTACAACCTGACCTCTCTGGAGCTGATCGGGGCCGCGATCCTGTTCTCCTGGCTGATCGTGTTCATCCGCAACATCGCCGCTGTGGTCGCCGAGCTGCAGGGTGAGGCGGATGCCGCCCGGCATCTGCCGGACGAGGAGCGGTCCGCGGGCGGCGGCTGAACGTCGCCTTCGGCCCAGGTGTCGCCAGTGGGCTGGCAGCGGGGCTGGTGCTGGCTGGGTGCCGAGGCCGCCGGTTCGGCCCCGGAGATCTCACCCCCAGAGCCCGGTGAAGTGCGCCACCGAGAGCAGCAGGGCCGCGCCGCTGGCGGCCACGGAGACCCCCAGCAGCCGGTGCGAGCCGTCCTTCCAGGTCAGCGCGCAGATCACCAGAGTGCCCAGGGCGACGGTGATCGCGAAATGCGGCATCCAGAACACCGTGCCGACGGCGATCAGCGAGGCGATCACCGGCAGCAGGGAGCCGGTCGGACGCGGTGAGGCGGTGGCGTGGGGAGTGTTCTCCGGGGTGCTCATGGGCACGACTCTAGAGCACCGGCCGGGCCTGTCTCCCGGCGCCAGGAGAAGGGGCCGGGTCACGGCACCGGTGACCCGGCGGCCAGACCGCGTTCGGCGGCCGAGGCCCGGACGGCGTCGATCACCAGTTCGAGGGAGCGTCGGGTCTGGGCGGTGCTGCGGTGAGCGATCGACACGGTACGCAGCACCGGCTCGGTCAGCGGTACGACGTCGACGCCGTCGGGCACCGAGTCCAGGACCAGGTCCGAGACCAGCGTGACCCCCAGGCCCCCGGCCACCATCGCCAGGGCCGTGGTCTGCTCCTCCACCTGGTGGACGATGCGCGGTTCGAAGCCATGGCGCCGGCAGGCGATGCGGATGGCCCGCCCGAAATGGGACGTCGGCCCCGCCAGCACCCAGGGGTGGTCGGCGAAGGCGGCCAGCGAGACCGGAGACTCCGGCGTCGCGCCCGAGGTGACCGCCGCATGCAGGCGCTCCACCGCGATGACGTCCCGGACCAGCCCCGGATCCCAGGGCAGGGCGTAGTCGGAGTACTCGATCACGAAGGACAGGTCCAGGCTGCCGTCCAGCACCGCGCTCGCCGTGGCCTCCGGAGGCAGCTCCACCGTGCGCACCTCGATGCCGGGGTGCTCCTCGGTCAGGCGGGTCAGCGCGGTCGGCAGCAGGCCCGAGGCCACCGAGGCCCACACGCCCACCCGCAGGCGCGAGGTCACGCCGCCCTGGGCCTGTTCCAGCGCCATCTCGGCATCCTCGACGGCGCCCAGGATGTCCTCGGCGTGCTCGGCCAGCACCGCCCCCAGCTCGGTGAGTCTGATCCGGCGGCCGAGGCGCTCGAACAGCGAGGCCCCCACCTCACGTTCCAGCTGCGCCAGCTGCTGGGAGACGGCCGAGGGGCTGTAGTGCAGACTCGCCGCCACCCCGGTGACCGTCCCACGCCGCTGCAGCTCGCGCAGCATCCGAAGTCGACGCAGTGACAGCTCCATGCGGTCAGCGTACCTGCGCGACCCCTATTCAGGACCCCTCTGCGGCCCTGGGCCATGGCGTGCTGAGGAGGGGTGACCGTCCCAGTTCACAAAAGCTGCAAGGTCCTGTGCATGAACCCGCATGGTCAGGCTATAGACCCCGGCATGCCCGGGGGCCCACAGTGAGAGTACTGGTGCAGGACCGCCGGACGGCGGCCACTTGACGCCACAACATCCGTAGATCTGGAGGTGATCGTGGTGACTCTCGACACGCGGTGGCAGACCCCCGCAGATGATGGGCAGGACGTCCTCGGCCTCGGCGTCGAGCAGGCGCCGCGGGACACCGAGCCGTATCGCAGGATCCACTGGACCGACCCCGTCACCGGGGCGCAGGGCCACCTGGTGGTCCACTCGCTGGTCGGCGGCCTCGCCACCGGCGGCACCCGGATGCGCAAGGGGTGCACGCTCCACGAGGTGGAGGACCTGGCGCGTGGCATGTCCGCCAAGACCGCGGTGTTCGGGCTGCCGGTCGGCGGAGCCAAGGGCGGCATCGACTTCGACCCCACCGACCCGCGCGCCCCGGAGGTGCTGGCCCGCTTCTTCGCCGAGATGAAGCCGTGGCTGGACGCGCACTGGGTCACCGCCGAGGACCTGGGGGTCACCCAGCAGCGCATCGACGAGGCCTTCGCCGCCGTCGGGCTCGGTCAGAGCTTCCACGCCGCCATCCAGCGGTCCACGGATCCTCAGGCCACCCTGCAGCGGGTGCGTGCGGGCCTGGAGATCCGCACCGACGACGGCTGCATCCTGGGTGACGTGATCGGCGGCTACGGCGTGGCCGAGGCCTGCCTGGGCGTGGTGCAGCACCGTGGCTGGAACCGCGCCACCACCGACGTCGCCGTCCAAGGTGTGGGCACGATGGGCGGGGCTGCTGCCTACTACCTGCACGGTGCCGGCGTGCGTGTGGTGGCCCTGGCCGACGTCCAGGGCACCCTCTACGACCCCTCCGGACTCGACGTCCCCGCCCTGCTGGACCTGCGGGACGACTACGGGGTCATCGACCGGGCCGGGGTCCCCGCCCATGTCACCCAGCTGCCGCGCGAGGCGGTGCTGGCCACCGACGCGGACATCTTCGTCCCGGCCGCGATCTCCTATGCGGTGCGGCCGGAGAACGCGCAGGACGTCGTCGCCTCAGTGATCGTGGAGGCCGCCAACACCGGCGTCACCCGGGAGGCTGAGGAGCTGCTGGCCCGCCGCGGGGTGATGGTCATCCCGGACGTGGTGGCCAACACCGGCGCCGCCGCCTGGGCCTGGTGGATGCTGTTCGGGGAGGTCGGCACCGACCCGGAGGACTCCTTCCAGCGACTGCACCTGGAGATGCGGGCCAAGGTGGCCCGGCTGCTCGCCGAGGCCGACCGGGCCGGCGTCTCCCCGCGGGACACCGCGTGGGACATCGCCGGGGTCAACCGGGCCGCGATGCAGAACCGTCCGCCGGCCTACATCCCCTGAGGCTGGCAGTGGTACGGCTGGGGCTGGTGCGGCTGCGCTGATGGAAGGCGTCACCGGCCGGGACTAGTCTGGAGCCATGGCACAGACTCCGTCCGAGACTCCGGCTGGCGCGACGGCGCGCCCCCACCCCGCGGTGGACCGGGTCACCGCCGAGCTGACGCGGCTCGGCGTCACCCCGGAGGTCCGGTGGTTCGACGACGCCGTCACCACGGCGCAGGCCGCCGCCGACGCCCTGGGCATCGACATCGGCCAGATCGCCAACTCGCTGGTCTTCCTGCGCGACGAGGTCCCCATCCTGGTGATGACCTCCGGGGCGCACCGGGTGGACACCGACTGGCTGGGGGAGCGGCTCGGCGGCACGATCAGCCGCGCCCCGAAGGACCGGGTGAAGCAGGCCACGGGTCAGACCATCGGGGGTGTCGCACCGGTGGGCCACCCGGCACCGGTGCCGACCTTCGTGGACACCATGCTGGCCGAGCACGAGGAGATCTGGGCCGCGGCAGGTCACCCCCGCACGGTCTTCCGAACCACCTGCGAGGAGCTGCTGAGGATCACCGGAGGCACCCCGGTCTCCGTGCGCCCGGCGGCCGGTCAGCCAGAGGCGGGCGCCTGAGATGGCCGCACGTCGTGGCGCGCGCCGTGCCGCCGTCGTCGGCTCCGGACCCAATGGGCTGACCGCGGCCTGCGTGCTGGCCCGCGCCGGCTGGGAGGTCACCGTCTATGAGGCCGCCGACGAGCCCGGCGGAGCGCTGCGCTCGGCCGAGCTGCTGGGCCCGGGTGTGGTCAGCGACCTCGGCGCCAGCGTGCACCCCTTCGGTGTCGGGTCCCCGGCCTTCGAGGAGCTGGATCTGACCGCCCACGGGCTGGAATGGATGCAGCCGGGCATCCAGGCCGCCCACGTCCTCGACGACGAGCCGCCGGCCCTGCTGCACAGCTCCCTGGAGCAGACCGCCGCCGAGCTCGGTGTGGACCACGACGCCTGGCGCCGGATCATCGGGCCGGTGGCCGCCCATTGGGAGGAGGTGCGGCGCGCCGCCATGGCCCCGGCGGTCCAGACCCTGCAGCACCTCGGCGGCGACTCCGCGCTCACCCGGATCGGCGCCCTGGCCCGGCTCGGGCTCGTCGGCGCCTGGCCCGCCGACGTCGCCGCCCGATGCTTCCGCACCCCGCGCGCCCGGGCGCTCTTCGCGGGCATGGCCGCCCACTCCACGGTCCCGTTCTCGCATCCGCTGACCGCCGCGTTCGGGGTGCTCTTCAGTGCGGCCGGACACGGCACCGGCTGGCCCGTGGCCCGTGGAGGGTCCCAGGGCATCGTCGATGCGCTGGTCTCGGTGCTGCATGCTGCCGGCGGGCGGATCGAAACCGAGTTCGAGGTCACCGGCGTCCGGCAGATCCCCGGACGCCACCGGGCCGCCCACCGGATCAGCGGGCGCCGCTCCGGCAGCGGTGCCGGCCGCGCCGTCGTCGCGGAGGAGCCGGCCGACGTCGTCATCGCGGACCTGACGCCCGCCCAGCTGCTGCGTCTCGAGGGACTGGAGCTGCCGGTCCGGTACCGGCGCGCCCTGAGCCGCTGGACGTACGGGCCGGCGATCGTGAAGATCGACTATCTGATCAACGGGCCCATCCCCTGGCGGGACCCGGAGGTGGCACGCGCGGGGACCGTGCACCTGGGCGGATCCCATGCACAGATCGGCGCCGCCGAGGCCGCCGCTGCGCGCGGTGTGCTGCCCGGACGGCCCTATGTGCTGCTCGCCCAGCCGTCCGCGGCGGACCCGTCCCGCGCGCCGGCGGGGCAGACGGTGGCGTGGGCCTACGCCCACGTCCCACACGGCCTGGCCGGGGGAGCCGCAGACCGGGCGGCGTCGATGATCGACGCCGAGATCGCCGCCGCCGCGCCCGGGTTCCGGGAGGCGGTGCGCGCCCGGACGGTCTGGACGCCTCAGGATCTGGAGGCCTTCGACGCCAACCTGGTGGGCGGGGCGATCAGCGGCGGCATGCCCACACTTCGCCAGTTCGTGGCCCGACCGGCCCTGCGCTGGGACCCCTACAGCACCGGGGTCGAGGGTGTGTGGCTCGGTTCCTCGTCCACCCCGCCCGGAGGAGGGGCCCACGGCATGAACGGCTATCACGCCGCGCAGGCGGCGCTGCGCGAGCATGGGTGAGGAGGAGCGCATGAGCCACGACGTCGAGGAGATCCTGACGGAGCTGCAGCAGCTCGCCGAGTATGAGGAGCGGGAGAAGACTCGGCGCCGCGTCCCCGAAGAGCTGGAGATCGTCGGGGTGCGGATGAAGCACGTCTTCGACCTCGCGGCCCGGGTGGAGCGCCAAAGGCAGCCCGTCGGCGACCTGGTTCCGCAGCTGCTCACCTGTCCCGACTACGAACGCCGGATGGTGGGGATCAGCATCCTGGACTTCCGAGCCCGCCGTCGGCTGACGGCGCAAGAGCGTGCCGAGCTGGCGGGCATCTACCTGGACCACCACGACCAGCTCGTGGTCTGGGACCTGGTGGACCGGGCGGCGCCGCGGGTGATCGGCGCCCACCTTTCTCTGGACCACCCACCGGAGGCTCGTCGCGCCCAGCTGGTCGCGCTGGCCGACTCACCGGACCCGATGCGCCGCCGGACCGCCGTCACCGCCACGTTCTGGATGGTCCGCCAGGGAGACTGCGACGACGCCCTGCATCTGGCCGAGCGTCTGGCGGCGGACACCTCGGAGCGGGTCGCCCAGCCGATCGGCACGGCGCTGCGGGAGGTCGGGAAGGTGGATCAGGACAGGCTCGTCGCGTTTCTGCGAGAGCAGGCGAGCCGCCTGCAGCGGGTGAGCATCCGGTTCGCCGTGGAGCGGCTGCCGCAGGAGCTGCGGGAGGAGTTCGTGCCGCCGCGGCGATGATCAGCCGCCGAAGGCCAGCAGGCCCGCCACCACCAGCATGGTCACGCCGACGCCGGCGTCGATGACCTGCCAGGTGCGCGGCCGGTTCAGCAGCCCGGCCAGGGCGGAGCCGCCGTAGCCCAGCAGGGTGAACCACAGGCACGAGGCGCCCAGCGCGCCGGCGGCGAAGAACCACTTCTCCGCGCCGAAGGAGTTGGCCATGGTGCCCAGCACCACCATGGTGTCCACCCAAGCGTGCGGGTTCAGCACGCTCACCGTCAGGCCGGTCCCGACGACGGCGCCCACGGTGCTCAGCGGACGGGCGCGGCGGCGTGTGCGCCCCTTCTGCGCCTTCCGCTCCACGCGCGGCAACGTCGCGGTGGTCGTGGCCGGCTCTGAGGAGGTGCCGCCGTGCTCGCCGGTGCCGTGCCCGCCCGGGACCCGGCCGGCGGACCGCTCGGCGTCAGGCTGGCCGACGTCGTCGCTGTCCAGGCCTGTGCGGGCCGTGGCCGCCGAGGCGAAGGACCGCCAGGCGAACCACAGCAGGTAGGCCACCCCGGCCCAGCGCAGCACCTGCAGCAGCCAGGGAGCGTGCTCCAGGACCGCCCCCACCCCGGCGGTGCCGAGGCCGATCAGCAGCAGGTCGCCGACCACGCAGCACAGCACCGCCAGGCCCACGCGATCGCGCAGCAGGCCCTGGCGCAGCAGCCAGGCGCTCTGCGGGCCGATCGCGACGATGAGGGCGAGGCAGGTGAGGAATCCAGTCAGCAGCACGGTCATGGTGACCATGCTCCTGGGAATCAGGCATCCGCACCAGCGCATGATTCTTCATCATCTGAAGGGGTCCTTCAGATGTGACGCGTATCATCGACGTCTATGAATACCGATCATCTTCGGGCCTTCGTGCTGGCCGTGGACGAGGGCACCTTCGAGGCGGCCTCGGCGCTGCTGGGGATCTCCGGCTCCGCCTTCTCCCAGCGGATCAAGGCGTTGGAACGGGAGGTCGGGCAGGTGCTGCTGACCCGCACCATCCCGGTGCGCACCACCGACGCCGGGGCGGTGCTGCTGCGCACGGCTCGGCAGATGATGCTGCTGGAGGACGAGGCCCGGCGCAGTCTGGGCTTCCGCGGGGAGGCCGCCGAGGTGGTGACGCTCTCGGTGGCGGTGAACGCGGACTCGCTGTTCACCTGGTTCCAGCGGGTGCTGCAGGAGGCCGCCACCTGGGACGACGTCGAGCTCCATGTGCACGCCGAGGACCAGGAGCACTCCCATGAGCTGCTGCGCAACGGCACGGTGGTGGCCGCGGTGGCCGAGACTCCGGTGCCGGTCTCCGGCTGCCGGTCCACCGCGCTGGGGACCATGCGGTATTGGCCGGTGGCCAGTGGAGAGCTGCTGGACCGGCATCGGCGTTCCGACGGCGTCGTCGACTGGGAGCGCGTCCCGCAGGTGGACTACAGCATCCGGGACTCGCTGCAGCGCAGCGGGCTGCGCCGGTTGGGCGTCACCCCGCGGGTGACGCATCTGATCCCGTCGGTGGAGGCCTACAATGCCGCCGTCGCCCACGGGCTGGGCTGGGGGATGATCCCGGAGGGGATGATGCCGCCCGGGGTGATGGAGGGTGAGCATCCGGATCTGCTGGTGGTCCAGGAGATCGGACCCACCGAGGCGCATCTGCACTGGCAGCGCTGGACCACCGGGACGCCGGCGCTGGACCGCCTCACCGAGAGTGTTCGACGTGCGGCGGCGCGCATGAAGTGAGGGTGAACAGAGTTGACCCCGGAACGATGGTCGGAATCCACGCACTGAAGCGAGGTTTAGCGACCAGCCCTCCGGGGTCAACGGATGTGGGAGATCAGCGGGAGCTGGGGGCACCGCTGGGTGCGGTGGCCCGGCGCGGACCACGACGGCGGCTGGTCGGCTGGGAGCTGGGGTCGGCCTCGGCCTGGCGTCGGGCGCCCTGGGCGGGGCGCGACTCCTGAGGGGAGGCGTGCGAGGGTCCGGACTGGGCGCCGGAGCGTCCCCGTCCGCCCGAGCTGCGTCCGCCCGAGTCCCGTGCTCCGGAGCGAGCCTGCTGGCCGCCACGTCCACCCTGGCCGCCACGTCCGTTCTGTCGGCCGCGTCCGCCCTGGCCGCCGCGTCCGCCCTGGCCGCCGCGTCCGCCCTGCGGGGCAAGCGCCGGCTGCACGGGGGCGGCGATCTCGCCGACCAGCTCGGCCACGGCCTCGGAGTCCGGGGACACCCGCTGCGGGGTGACCTTGATGGCGGCCTTCTTCAGCAGCGTCTGGGTGTCCCGGCGCTGTTCGGGCAGCATCACGGTGGCCACGTCGCCGGCGCTGCCGGCGCGGGCGGTGCGGCCGGAGCGGTGCAGGTACGCCTTGTGCTCGGCCGGCGGGTCCACGTGGACCACCAGCTCGATGCCGTCCACGTGCACGCCGCGGGCGGCGACGTCGGTGGCCACCAGCACCTGGACGCCGCCCTGGCCGAAGGCGGCCAGGTTCCGGTCGCGCTGGTTCTGGGAGAGGTTGCCGTGCAGGTCCACGGCCGGGATGCCCTGGCCGGTCAGCTGCTTGGCGAGCTTCTTGGCCTGGTGCTTGGTGCGGGTGAACAGGATGCGCTTGCCCGTGCCGGAGGCCAGGGTGCGCACCAGGTCCTTCTTCTCGTCGGGGTCGACCTCGAAGACGTGGTGGGTCATCGCGGAGACGTGCGAGGTGGGGTCGTCCACGGAGTGGAGGATCTGGTTGTGCAGGAACTGGCGGACCAGCTTGTCCACGCCGTTGTCCAGCGTGGCGGAGAAGAACATCCGCTGGCCGTGCTCGGGGGTCTTCTTCAGGATGCGGGTCACGCCGGGCAGGAAGCCGAGGTCGGCCATGTGGTCGGCCTCGTCCAGCACGGTGACCTCGACGGCCTCGAGGCTCAGGGCCTGCTGCTGCAGGAGATCCTCCAGGCGGCCGGGGCAGGCGACGACGACGTCGACGCCGGCGTTGAGCGCGTCGACCTGGCGCTTCTGGCTGATGCCGCCGTAGATGGTGGTGGTGCGCATCCCGTAGGCGGCGGCCAGGGGCTGCAGCACGGCGTCGATCTGGGTGGCCAGTTCCCGGGTGGGGGCCAGCACCAGTCCACGGGGGCGGCGCGGACGGCGGCGGGAGGCGGCGTCGTCGGTGCCCAGGCGGGCGATCATCGGGATGGAGAAGGCCAGCGTCTTGCCGGAGCCGGTCTTGCCGCGGCCGAGCACGTCGCGCCCGGCCAGGGTGTCGGGCAGGGTGTCCTGCTGGATGGGGAAGGCGGTGAACTTGCCTTCGGCTGCCAGCGACCGCACGAGGGGGGCGGGCACGCCGAGGTCAGTGAACGTGGTGTGTGACAAAGCGGTGTCGGGGCCTTTCATGGCGCCAGACGGCGGCGGCCCTGCGGTCCGGAGGACGGCGAGCGGCAGCTCTGGCTGAGGGGGCGGGAGCACCGGTCGGTGCTCTCGTTCGCCGCTAGAGAGAGGCTTCTTCGGCCGTGGACCGTGATGGCTCCAGAGGGCGAGGCGTCCTGGCGACGCAGGGAACCCATGAGAGGTTCGCAAGGATTCCCACTGTACCTGCTCGGACCCTGGAACAGCGATTCGTGCGTCTGGCGAGGCGTTCGAGTATGAATTTCAAATTTTGAGGAATGGAGGTGCGGCTCCTGTGGTTGTGCCTGCCATGACCACCTCGAACACTCCCCGCAGCGACCTCCAGGCCAGCGCCGACGTCGGCGGCCCCGACCGCTCCACCGAGCGGCAGGCGCCTCATGTCGAACTGGGACTGCATACCTTCGGCGACGTCACCGAGAGTCCCGACGGCACCCGTCGGCTCTCCCAGCCTGAGGTGCTGCGCAATGTCCTGGCCGAGGCGCGGTTGGCCGACTCGGTCGGCGTCGACGTCTTCGGTGTCGGTGAGCACCACCGTCCCGACTACGCGATCTCCGCACCGGACGTGGTCCTGTCCGCCATCGGTGCCGTCACGGAGCGGATGAAGCTCATCTCCGCGGTGACCGTGCTGTCCTCTGACGATCCGGTGCGTGTCTATCAGCGCTTCGCCACGATCGACGGGCTCACCGGAGGCCGGGCCGAGGTGTCCCTGGGGCGGGGATCGTTCATCGAGTCCTATCCCTTGTTCGGCTACGACCTGTCCGACTACGAGACGCTCTTCGAGGAGAAGGCCGAGCTGTTCACCGCCCTGCGCTCGGAGGGTCCGGTCACCTGGAGCGGCGCCACCCGATCGGGGCTGAAGGCGCAGCGGGTGTTCCCCACCACCGATCACGAGTTCGGCCTGCCCACCTGGGTGGCCGTGGGTGGGACCCCGGCCTCGGTGGTGCGGGCCGCGCGCCTGGGCGCCGGGCTGGAGCTGGCCATCATCGGCGGCGCGCCCGGGCGGTTCGCCCCGCTGGTGGAGCTCTACCACAAGGCCCTGCGCGAGTTCGGGCAGGAGGGTCCGCGGCGCATCGCCGTGCACTCGCACGGCTTCGTGGCCGAGACCGACCAGCAGGCGCGTGACACCTTCTACCCCTCCTGGGCGGACTCCATGGAGAAGCTCGGCGCCGAGCGCGGCTGGGGCACCGGCCGCCCGGGGCGTGACCAGTTCGACCAGGAGGTCGAGCACGGGTCGCTCTACGTCGGCTCTCCGGAGACCGTGGCGGCCAAGATCGTGAAGACCGTGCGGCTGCTCGGTGCCTCCCGCTTCGGCATGAAGTACGGCAACGGGTCCCTGGCGCATGAGCACATGATGCAGGCCGTGGAGCTCTACGGGGCGAAGGTCAGGCCGCTGGTGCTCGAGGCGCTCGGTCGGTGACGCTGATGGTGCCGGAGCGGCGACATCGCTGCCGGCACTCGCTAGGCTCGTAGTCGTGCCCGGCTGACGGGCGCGGACACGACGGCGGCGCACCACCACAGGGAGGCGAGCATGGCCGAGCAGACCCCCGAGGGAGTCTCAGCACGTGACGCGGAGGATCAGGGCGGACAGGACCAGCGCGGGCAGCAGGAGACGTCCAATCAGGGTCAGCGCACGCAGCACGAGGCCGAGCCCTCGGCCGAGGCAGAGGAGAAGCCGACCCTGGCGATCTACTCGGACCCGGGTCGCACCTCGATGCACGTGCGCAGACTCATCGAAGGGCGCACGCCCTGGGGTGAGGACCATGAGATCACCCACCAGCAGCTGCTGCTGCCGCTGCGCTCCGACGGCACCTTGGACCTGGACGAGGTCATCCGTTGGGCGGAGGAGGACGGCAGTGAGATCACGATCGTCGTCACCGAGATCCCCCGGCTGCAGGCCGGGCTGACCAAGAGCGTGGAGCTCGACTTCGAGAGTCAGCTCGCGGTGATCTCCATGGCCAGCCTGGGGCCGGTGGCCGTCATGCACTCGCTGCGCCGCGAGGCGGACCGAGCGGTGGAGGCCCTGGCCCACCGGTCCCTGGAGGAGGCCCGTGCCAAGGGCGGCCACGGCGTCCGGCTGGAGGAGGGCCGGGAGGGCCAGCGGGCCTACATCACGCCGAAGCACTCGCTGCCGGGTCGGGTCTGGATGACCCTGGGCATGGTGGCGAACAACGAGCCGCTGCTGTCCCTGCCGCGGCTCTCCGGCGTCTTCGCGGCGGCCTGCGCCACCGGCGCCTTCGGCATCTTCTACGACTCCATCTGGGACATGGCGATCAGCCTGCCGGGCTGGCGGCTGGCGGTCATCTCCTGCGCCGGGGTCATCTTCCTGGTGCTGTGGCTGATCTCCCGGAACCGACTGTGGGACCGGCCCTCCGCCGTCGGGGGCAAACGCCTGGCGCTGATGTACAACACCTCGACCGTGATCAGCCTGCTGGTCAGCGTGCTCTCGCTGTACGCGCTGCTCTATCTCGGGGTGCTGGTGATCTCCCTGGTGCTCATCGAGCCCGGGTACATGGCCGAGAGCCTGCAGGTGGAGGCGGCCTTCTCCAACTATCGGGACATCGCGTGGCTGGCGGCCTCCCTGGGGACCTTCGCCGGGGCGATCGGCTCCAACTTCGACGCCGATTCGGACCTGCGCAACCTCACGCAGGGGACCCGCGAGCGGCAGCGCTACCCGCGGGACGAGGAGCAGCAGTGAGGCGGGGCCAGGGTCCGCTCAGCTGATCGCCTCGTTCAGGTGATCAGCTGCAGGAAGCCCAGGCCCAGCAGGCCGAAGCCCGCACCCCAGAGGATGACGGAGACCAGCATCCACAGCATGACCGCCTGCCGGGAGGCGCCCAGCGAGACCATCAGCGGCGCGGTCACCTGGGAGGGCAGGGCCAGCGGCCCCAAGATGGAGACCCCCGGCACGCCGAAGCGGTTGAAGATCCGCATCACCCGCTCACGCTTGGCGGTCTTCTTGGTCTCGGCCGCCTCCGGGTCGCGCTTCTTCAGCACCGAGCCGCGCACCCAGTGCGCCGCGTAGACGACCAGAGCCAGGGAGAGCATGTTCCCGACGACGGCGGCGACGATGGCCACGGCCGGGTGGATCCCGGCGAGCACGCCCAGGAACCCGCCGCCGTAGGACTCCACCATGGGGATCGCGGCGATGAGGATGATGCCCAGCCACTGCCAGGCCGGGTGCAGCGCCATCGTCCACGCCTGGAGTCGGCCGTAGAAGCTGTCCTCCGGGACCATGGGGACGGCGGTGTCGGCGACGGCGGCGCCGGCGTGGGTCAGGTCAGCGAGGGCGAGGATGTCCATGGCCCTCATCCTTCCGGACGGGTCGGCGGAGGGCATCATCCTGAAGAAGGATCATCCGGATGATCCGTCATCCGCTCCGCCCGGCGGCTCCCCCGGGTGTTCCGCTCAGCGCTTCACTCAGCGCTTCACTCAGCGCTTCACTCGGCGCTGCACTCAGTGATCCGCCCAGCGCCGGTAGAGCTCCGGGCGGCGGTCCCGCAGGTACCAGGGTCCCTCCGGCGCCTCCTCGGGAGAGCGTCCCCCCTGGGCGGGGCCGACCTCGACGATCAGCAGCTCAGGTCCTGCACCCGCGGAGGCGAGCACCACGCCGTCGGGTCCGGCGACCACGCTGGCGCCGTCGAAGAGCAGCCCGTCCTCCATCCCGGCGTGGTTCGTGTAGGCCACGGTGAGCTGGTTCTCCAGGGCGCGGGCCGGGATCAGCGTGCCGGTGACCCCGGCGAAGCCCCCGGCCAGGGCAGTGGGGACCAGTACGACGTCGGCGCCGCGCCGGGCGAGCTCGCGCACCGTCTCCGGAAACTCGACGTCGTAGCAGACCACCAGCCCCAGCGTCAGACCGCCGAGCTCCGCCACCGGAGGGGCGCCCTCCCCGGGGACGAATGCGGCCCTCTCCTCGGGCCCGAAGAGGTGGATCTTGGTGTGGACGGCCAGGGTCTCGCCGTCGGGGGAGACCAGGGTGCCCTGGATGGGCCGGGCCTCGGCCGGGCCGTCGCCGGGGAGGCTGTGCACCAGCGCGATCCCCGCCTCGCGGGCGATGGTGGTGAGGCGCTCGCGGGCGTCGAGCACAGCCTCCGGCGTCACCGAGGCGCGGATCAGCGCCGGAGCGTACCCGGTGGCGAAGAGCTCCGGGGTGACCAGCAGCTCGGCGCCGGCGGCGCGCGCACGCTGGGCGGCGTCGGAGATCAGGCCCAGGTTGTGGTCGATGTCGAGCGGGACGGCGGTGTCCTGCAGCAGGGCGATGCGCATGCCTCCAGTGTGCCACCAGGGACCGTCGGGCGGCGCGCCGTGACGCGTGTGCTGTGACGCTTGACACAGCGATTCTGAGCGTTGATAGTTGGTCGGGAATGTTCAGTCCTGTTGGAATCGTGGGGTTGTGGAGGCGACTGTCCAGGGCCGGCCGGCCGGCGTCACTGCCTGACGGCACTGTTCCCTGACGGCACTGTTCCCTGACGGCTCGATCCCCTGAAGCACTGTGAGGTGACCGCTGATGACATCGCTCTCCCGCCGTCAGCTGCTCCGCGGCGGTCTCGGCCTCGGTCTGGGTGCCGGAGCGCTGGCGCTGTCCGGATGTGCGGTGCCCGGCACCACCTCCGTCAACGCCGAGCCCACCCGCCCGCCGGCCGGAGCAGGGGAGACCGTCACCCTCACCTACTGGGCGTGGCTGAAGGACCTTCAGCGGGTGGCCGACATCTGGAACGCCCAGAACCCCCACATCCAGGTGGAGATCGCCTGGATACCCGGCGGCAACGACGGCGGGTACCAGAAGCTCTACAGCGCGCTCGCCGCCGGTGCCGGGCCCGATCTGGCCCAGGTGGAGATGCGCACCATCCCCGAGTTCCTGATGGTCAACGGGCTGGTGGACCTCAGCCGCTATGACGTGGCACAGCACGAGGGCCGCTTCGACCCCACCCTCTGGGGGCAGGTGAGCTTCGCCGGCGGCGTCTATGGGATCCCTCAGGACTCCGGTCCCACTGCCATGTATTACCGCCCCGACCTGCTGGAGGAGGTCGGCGCGGAGCCGCCGCAGACCTGGGAGCAGTGGGCCGAGGTCGCCGCCGAGGTCCGCCAGGCGGGCATGTATATGGACTCCTTCCCGCTGGCGGACACCTCCGTGTTCACCGCTCATGCCATGCAGGCCGGAGCCACCTGGTTCCAGGCGGAGGAGGACGGCTGGGTCATCGACATGGCCGGGGAGCGCACCCTGGAGGTGGCCCGGTTCTTCGACGAGATCGTCGACGACGGCCTGGTCACCACCCAGCATCAGCCTTACAGCCCCGGCTGGTTCGCCGCCGCCGCGAACGACCAGATCGTCTCCCTGGCCTCCGCGAGCTGGGGCGACGCCCTGCTCTCCGGCGTCTCCGGGGCCGAAGGACGGTGGCGGGTCGCCCCGCTGCCCACCTGGCCCACCGGGTACGGCTCCTCGCATCTGGGCGGCTCCTCCACCGCCGTGCTGGCCAACAGCGCCCACCCCCATGAGGCCATGGAGTTCGCCGTCTGGCTCAACTCCAGCCCGGAGGGCATCGACGCGCTGATCGAGAACAGCGGCATCGGCTGGTCCACGAACCCCGATCACATCGGGACGCCGCGGGAGGGGTCCAGCGAGTTCTTCGGCGGGCAGCACTACAACACCGAGGTCTTCGAGCCCGCCGCAGGTGATCAGAACGGGGACTGGCAGTGGTGGCCCATCACGCAGCAGACCTTCAACATCCTCGCCGACGAGTTCCGCGGCAAGGCCCGCGGCGCCTCCCTGGTGGACGCCGTCGTCCGTGCCGAGCAGAGCACCATGGAGGTCTTCGCGACCAAGGGGCTGACCATCCGGAGGGCAGAACGATGAGCACACCCACCACGACGACGGCGGCCCCCGACGTCGCCCGATCGGGTGTCAGGAGGCGTCCGAGCCCCACGGCGGTGGCGCCGTGGATCCTGGTCACCCCGTTCCTGCTGCTGTTCCTCTTCACCTTCGTGCTGCCGATCCTCATGGCGCTCGGGCAGAGCTTCACCCTGGTGGAGCGGGAGGGACTCTTCGGCGAGGAAGGGGTCACCAGCACTTTCGCCTGGTTCGAGAACTACCGGCTGGCCCTGGCCGACGGGCAGTTCATCGCCTCCATCGGACGGATGCTGCTCTTCGGCGTGGTGCAGGTGCCGATCATGATCACCCTGGCCACCGTGCTGGCGCTGCTGCTGGAGTCGGCCTCGGCCCGCTGGCCGGGCTTCTTCCGAGCGGCCTATTTCATGCCCTACGGCGTGCCCGGGGTGTTGGCCACCATCCTGTGGTCCTTCCTCTACGTCCCGGGGCTGAGCCCCATCGTCGACACCGCCCATGCCTGGTTCGGACTGGAGATCGACTTCCTGGGTGCGGGCACCGTGCTGTGGTCCATCGCGAACATCGTGACCTGGACCTACACCGGCTACAACATGCTGATCATCATCGCTCAGCTCAAGGCGATCCCGCCCGAGCTCTACGAGGCCGCGCGCGTGGACGGCGCCGGGCCCGCCCGCCTGGCGTTCAGCATCCAGCTGCCGCTGATCCGCCCCGCCCTGGTGCTGACCACCGTCTTCTCCATCATCGGGACCCTGCAGCTCTTCGCCGAGCCGCAGCTGCTGGCCCAGGTGGCGCCGACCATCGACTCCCAGTACACGCCCAACCTGTCGGCATACACCACCGCGTTCGCCTACAACGACTACACGGTCGCCGCCGCCCAGGCGGTGCTGATCGCCCTGGTGGCGTTCGTGCTGTCCTTCGCCTTCCTCCGGCTGACGAACAGGAGCTCGCGATGACCCCGGCCGCCAGCACCGCCGAGACCGCCGCCGCGAAGGCCCACGAAGCCGACGTCGGGCCCCCTCCGCAGGGCGCCCGCGCTGAGCAGCCCCGCGGCACCGTCGTGCCGGGCGGCCGCGCCCGCGCGGCCCGGACGATCATCGTCACCGGGGTGCTGACCATCGTGGCCCTGTACTTCCTGGTGCCCGTGTACTGGGTGATCGTGGCGGCGTCGAAGACCACCGACGACCTCTTCGGCACCCACGGGTTCCTCTTCGCCGAGAACATCGCCCTGCTCAGCAACCTGAGCCAGGTGCTCAGCTACGACGGCGGCGTCTTCCTCCGCTGGCTGGGCAACTCGCTGCTCTACGCCGGCGTGGGCTCGCTGATCGCCACCTACCTGGCCGCCGCGGCCGGCTACGCCCTGTCGAAGTACATGTTCCGCGGCCGGAACCTCATCTTCGGCCTCGTGCTCGGCGGAGTGCTGGTGCCCGGCACCGCCACTGCGCTGCCGCTGTTCCTGCTGTTCAGCCAGCTGGGCATGGTCAACACCTACTGGAGCGTGCTGATCCCCTCCCTGGTCTCGCCGTTCGGCCTGTTCCTGTGCCGCATCTACGCCGACGCCACCGTGGACACCTCGCTGATCGAGGCGGCGCGGCTGGACGGGGTGGGGGAGATCCGCATCTTCCACGTCCTCGGCCTGCGGATCATGACCCCGGCGCTGGTGACGGTGTTCCTCTTCCAGCTGGTCGGGATCTGGAACAACTACTTCCTGCCGCTGGTCATGCTCACCGACGAGCGGCTCTTCCCCATCACCCTGGGGCTCAACCATTGGCGCAGCCAGACCGACCGGCTGCCCGAGTTCTACGAACTGACCACCGGCGGGGTGCTGCTGTCCATCATCCCGCTGGCCCTGGCCATGATCGTGCTGCAGCGCTTCTGGCGCGGCGGCCTGACGGAAGGTGCTGTGAAGTGACCTCTGCCCCGATGTCCACCCCGGTGTCCGCTCCCGTGGACCACGTCTCGTACCGGCCCGGCGCCGGTGCCCTGGAGGCTCCGCGGTCCTGGCTGGTGGAGGCCAGCGACGCCGAGAGACGGGACCTCAGCGGTCCCTGGCGGTTCCGCCTCTCTCCCGCCGTGCCGGGGACCCCTGGTGGACACGGTGTGCTGGGGGAGGAGGAGCCGGAGGCCTTCGCCGCCCCGGACTATGACGACGCCGGCTGGGACACCCTCGAGCTGCCCTGCCACTGGGTGCTCGACGGCCGGTACGGCAGTCCCGCCTACACCAATGTGCAGTACCCCTTCCCGGTGGAGCCGCCCCATGTGCCCGACGAGAATCCCACCGGCGACCACCGTCGGCAGATCGAGGTCCCGCAGAGCTGGCTGGACACCGGCCGAGTGCTGCTTCGCTTCGACGGGGTGGAGTCCTTCCTGCAGCTCTGGGTGAACGGGCATCGGATCGGGGAGGCCTTCGGCTCCCGGCTGGCCCATGAGTTCGACGTCACCGACGCCGTCGTCGCCGGCACCAACACGGTGGCGGTGCGGGTGGTGCAGTTCTCCGCCGGCAGCTACCTGGAGGACCAGGACCAGTGGTGGATGCCCGGCATCTTCCGCGAGGTCACCCTGCTGCATCGGCCCGCCGGCGGCATCGACGACGTCTGGCTCACCTCAGACTGTGACCCGGCCACCGGCCGGGGGATCGTCATCCCCGAGATCACGGCGGATCCTTCGGCCTATCCGGTGCGCCTGCAGATCCCTGAGCTGGCGGTGGACGTCCGATGGCAGGCCCCCGAGGAGGTGGCCGCCGTCGTCGTCGGGGGTGAGGAGGTGGGCGAGCAGGCGCAGGTGCGGCCCTGGTCCCCGGAGGAGCCGGTGCTCTACGACGTCCTGGTCTCCTCCGCCTCCGAGACCCTGACGCTGCGCACCGGGTTCCGCCGGGTGGAGATCGACGGCGACCGGCTGCTGGTCAACGGCAGGCCTGTGGTGTTCTCCGGGATGAACCGCCACGAGACCCACCCGGACCGGGGCAGGGTCTTCGACGAGGACCACGCCCGCGAGGACCTGGCGCTGATGAAGCGCCACAACGTCAATGCCATCCGCACCAGCCACTACCCGCCGCATCCGAAGCTGCTGGACCTCGCGGACGAATACGGCCTCTGGGTGGTGCTGGAGTGCGACCTGGAGACCCACGGGTTCGAGGCCGACGGCTGGGTGGACAACCCCAGCGACGACCCCCGCTGGCGGGAGGCCTACCTGGACCGGATCCGCCGCACCGTGGAGCGGGACAAGAACCATCCCTCGATCGTGCTCTGGTCCCTGGGCAACGAGTCCGGCACGGGGGAGAACCTCGCCGCCATGGCCGAATGGGTGCACCGCCGGGACCCCGGACGGCCCGTCCACTACGAAGGCGACTACACCGGGGCCTACACGGACGTGTACTCGCGCATGTACGCGAAGGTCCCAGAGACCGAGTCCATCGCCCGCGACGACGACCTCCGCCCGCTGCTGGGCTGCTCGACCGCCGAGTCCGCCCGGCAGCGGTCCAAGCCGTTCATCCACTGCGAGTACGCCCACGCCATGGGCAACGGCCCCGGAGCGCTGGACGCCTACCGGGAGCTGGTGGACCGCTACGACCGCCTCCACGGCGGGTTCATCTGGGAATGGCGGGACCACGGCATCCGCACCACGACGGCGGACGGTGTGGAGTATTTCGGCTACGGCGGAGACTTCGGCGAGGTGGTCCACGACGGGAACTTCGTCATGGACGGCATGGTCCTCTCCGACCACACGCCCACCCCAGGACTGGCCGAGTACGCCGCCGTCGAGCAGCCCATCCTGCTGGAGCCCGGGGAGGCGGCGCACGCTGCGGGGCAGGTGCGGATCCGCAGCCGGCGCTTCACGGCCGACACCTCGGACCTGCGGCTGCGCTGGGCCGTGGAGCTCGACGGCCGCCCGGTGGCCGACGGCGTCCAGCCCCTGACCGACGACGACGGCGCCCCCGTCCCGGCCGGAGGAGAGGGTCTGCTGACGCTGATCGGTGTGGGCGACCAGCTCGAGGTGCTCCGAGACGCCCCCCGCGAGGCCCCGTGGGGCGAGCTGCACCTGAGCCTCAGCGTCGAGCTGGCCGAGGAGACCTCCTGGGCGCCGGCCGGCCACGTGGTGGCCCGGGCCCAGTGGGAGCTGCCGGACCCGGCGCCGCGCATCCCGCAGCGGGGCGGTGCTCCGGCGGCGCTCGCGGACTCCCCGGCGCTGCTGGAGGGGCCCCGGCTGCGGGAGCTGGCCGGGGCCGCCGTCGTCGGCCCGGAGGTGGAGCTGTGGCGGGCCCCCACCGACAACGACGAAGGCGCGTCCTTCCCCAGCTACGATGCGGTGGACGCCGACGACTACCTGGCGGGAGAGGCCCGGCACGTCTCGGCGGCGGACCGCTGGCGGCAGGCCGGGCTCGACCGGCTGGTGCGCCGCGTGGTGTCGGTGGACGCCGGTGAGGAGGAGGTGACGGCGCGCCATCGGGTCTCCGCCGCGCAGAGCCGCGCCGCCCTGGACGTCACCGAGACCTGGACCGCCCAGCGGGCGGCGGACGGCGTCGTCGAGGCGGTGTGTGAGGTGACTGTGGTGCCGAACCGTGGCTGGCAGGACGTCTGGCCGCGCGTGGGGCTGCACCTGCAGCTGCCGGCAGACGTGGACGGCGCGTCCTGGTTCGGCCTGGGCCCGCATGACTCCTACCCGGACACGGCCCGGTCAGTTCGCGTGGGACGGTTCAGCGCGGGGATCGACGAGCTCACAGTGGACTACGCGCGGCCTCAGGAGTCGGGTCATCGCCCCGGGTTGCGGGAGCTGGTGCTGCGCCGGAACGGTGAGGACTGGCTGCAGGTGATCGCCGAGCCGGACGCCGCCGGTCGGCGCCCTGGGTTCACGCTGAGCCGGCACTCGGCCCACGAGATCGCCGCCGCCGGGCACCCGCATGAGCTGCCGGAGTCCGCGGTGACGCATCTGTACCTGGATGCCGCCCAGCACGGCCTGGGCTCGCGGGCCTGCGGTCCGGATGTGTGGCCCACCGCGATGCTGCGCCCCCAGGCGCGGACACTGAGGTTCCGGCTCCGAGCGCTCTGAGGGTCTCTTTCCCCGGTGGCCCCGGAGGGATTGTCGCTAAACGTCGCGTCAGTGGCGATATTCCGACAATCCCTCCGGGGCCACCGTGTGTGGGGGTGAATCGGGTCAACAGAATGCTCATACCCCGATGGGGTACACTGGTGCCGCACCTGAGGATGAGAGCGGTTCTCAGTACAGGGCGAAGCTCTCTGGAGCCGGAGTCCTCGGGTGGAACGATGCACTGCCGCCCACCCGAAAGGATGGATCACCATGCCCCGCCGCCGCACGCTGACCGCAACCACCTCTGTCGCTGCCCTCGGACTGCTGCTCCTCACCGCCTGCGACTCTGGGGAAGATGCCGCGCCCCAGGAGGAGCAGGGCCAGGAAGTCGAGCAGGAGGTCGAGCAGGATGAGGCTCACGACGCCGGCCATGACGCCGATCATGACGCCGATCGTGACGATGCTGCTGTCTCCGATGACCACAATGCCGCCGACGTCGACTACGCCCAGGGCATGATCGCCCACCACGAGCAGGCGATCGAGATGTCCGAGATCCTGCTGGAGAACGAAGGGCTCGATCCCGAGCTGGAGAGCCTGGCCGAGGACATCAAGGCCGCGCAGGGTCCCGAGATCGAGCAGATGAACTCCTGGCTCGAGGCCTGGGAGGATGGCGAGCATGCCGACCACGAGGCCGAGGGCCACGCCACGGACGGCCACGCCACAGACGGCCAGGACGGCCATGACGGGCACGGGGACTCGGAGGCGCATGGCGGGCACGACGGCATGCTCACCGAGGATCAGCTCCTGGAGTTCACCGATGCCGAGGGGGCGGAGGCCGAACGGCTGTTCCTGGAGGGCATGATCCTCCACCACGAGGGTGCCGTCGAGATGGCGGAGGAGCACCTGGAGCAGGGCCAGAACCCTGAGGCCCTTGAGCTCTCCGAGCAGGTCATCGAGGATCAGTCCGAGGAGATCGAGCTCATGGAAGGCCTCCTCGAGGACTACTGACCCCTCAAGAACGCGATGGCTCCGCGCTTTGGGCCCTTTTCAGCGCGGATCACGCGTCATAAGGGCCCAAAGCGCGGAGCCATTCTGTGTATGGGCGGGGGCTCAGTCTTCGACGGCCCAGAATCCGTCCATCAGGACGTCGGCCACCACGGTGTTGTCCACGTAGTCCCCGCGCACCGGATCGGTGCCCACGATCTCCTCGAAGAACGCCTCCGAGCCGGCGCCGCGGACGAAGAACGGCACCACCTGGTTGGTGTGGTCGCCCGAGTACCAGCCCAGGTCGGGCAGTTGGCCGGCCTCCCCGGTCATCGGGGTGAAGCCGGGTTGGTGATCGGGGCCGGCCAGGTATCCGGTCTCGTGGTCGGCGGTGACGATCACCAGGGTCTCCTCCCAGGAGGACTCGGTCTCCACCCACTCGACCACGGCGTCGACGGCATCGTTGAAGTCCTGGACCTCCTCGATGTCCCGGGCGGTGTCGTTGGCGTGGCCAGCCCAGTCGATGGCCCCACCTTCGACCATGAGGTGGAAGCCCTCGTCGTTCTGGCTCAGGATGTTCAGCGCGGCCTCGGACATGGTGGGCAGGTCCACCACGGTGTTCTGCTTCACGTCATAGGGCTCCTGTGAGTCCCCGGAGCGTCCGTGCTGCAGGGTGGAGGCGACCTGCGCGATGCCGAAGGCGCGCTCCGGCAGGTGCTGGGCCTTCCCACGGGCGTACGTGGCGAAGTCGGAGTCCTTGTCCGTGAACTCGAACTCCGTCTCACCGCCGGAGAGCCGCTCGTAGTCCTCTTCGGCGATGTAGGTGAACTCGGGGTCCTTGAGCTTCTTGCTGTCGTCGTCGTAGTGAGGGTGCCCGGCGCCGAAGATGACGTCCAGGTCGGAGTCGATCATCTCGTCGGCGATCTCGTGGTAGTTGTTCCGCGACTCATTGTGCGCAGCCCACGCGGCCGGGGTGGCGTGGCTGAAGGGGACGGAGGAGACGACGCCGGCGGAGCGGCCGGTGGCGATGGCCCGTTCGGAGAGGTTCTCGACGACCTCGCCGTCGGCGTCCAGCCCGATCGTGCCGTTGCTGGTCTTCTCTCCGGTGGCCATCGCGGTTCCTGCCGCCGCGGAGTCGGTGGCGCCGGTCTGCACCCAGTCGTGGTCGGACCATGCTGCCTGCGGGTCGTACTCTCCGCCGGCGGCGTAGGTGCTCAGGGCCAACATGTCCCAGTCCTCGTAGGTCTGCACCGCCTCGCCGGGGAGCTCCTCGAGAGTCTCGGGGTCGGCGTCGCCCTCGACCTGGTAGCGGGTCTGGCCGGTCTCGTACAGGTTGGTCGCGGCCAGGTGGTTGTAGCCCATGCCGTCGCCGATCATATAGATGACGTTCTTGGGGCCCTGTTCGGCATCGGCGCTGGCCGGTGCGGGGGCACCCACGCCGGCGAGGGCCGGGGCTGAGGCGCCCAGAGCTGCGGCGCCGAGCGCGACGGCGGCGGCGAGGCTGACGCCTCGGGACAGGTGGGACGGTGCGGGTGACATTCTGCTCCTTCATCGGGGCTGTGCGTTCCGTGGAGGACGTTAGGGCTCGGATGTTCACAGCCCATGGCGTGACGGTGAATCGATGGTGGCGGACGGGTGACCAGGAGATCGGGCGTCGCTGACACGGGCGTCAGGAGGCGGGGGTGTCAGGAGTCGAGGTCGTGTGAGGTGCCATCGGTGTGACGCATCAGACAGAAGTATGCACTTGTGCAAGTTTGCATGAGTGCATATTCTGTACGTGTGCAAGAACCAGTGATGTCTCAGCGAGAACGCAACCGGATCGACACGTGGAATGCGGTGCATGAGGCCGCCCAGGCCATCGCCTGGGACGAGGGCCCGCAGGCCGCCACGGTGGAGCGGATCGCCGCAAGCGCCGGCGTCTCCCGTCGGACGTTCTTCAACTACTTCCCCACCAAAGAGGACGCGATCCTCGGCACCCGGGCGCCCGAGGTCACCGAGGAGGCGATCCGGCGCTTCCGCGGCTCGGAGGCGGACGAGCTCACACGCGTCGTCCACCTCTTCGTCGCCGTCGTGCGCACTGCCATCCCGGAGAGCACCTCCGCGCAGCGGCGCCGCATCATCGCCGAACACCCGGGGCTGCAGAAGCGCGTGGCCCTGCTGCTCTCCGAGGTCGAGCGGCTCGTCGCCGAGGTGATCCAGGCGCGGGTCGACGACGGCGAGGACGTCGCGCTTGCCCAGCCTGACGACGACCAGCGCCTCGAGGCCCTGCTGATGCTCGCCGGCGTCATCGCCAAATTCGCCTTCCACCGTTATCAGGACTCTTCCTCCGCGGAGGACCCGCGCCACTTCCTGGAGGAGTCCATCGCCATGTTCAGAGAGGTCGTGGACACCACCCGATGAGCGCACCAGAGACTGACACGCAGGAGGAGCCCGCCGCACCGGCCCCCGAGTTCCCCCGGCCCGCGGGGCGCGGGCTGGCGCTGATCTTCGCCGCCCTGATGATCGCCATGCTCATGGCATCCCTGGGCCAGACCGTGCTCGCCACGGCGCTGCCCACGATCGTCGGGGAGCTTCACGGCGTGGAGCACATGGCCTGGGTCATCACCGCGTTCATCCTGTCCTCGACCATCATGATGCCGGTCTACGGCAAGCTCGGCGACATGTTCGGCCGCAAGCCGCTCTTCTTGGTGGCCATCAGCATCTTCGTCCTGGGCTCCGCCGTCGCCGGCGCGGCCCAGTCCATGGATGTGCTCATCGCCGCCCGCGTGGTGCAGGGCATCGGCGGCGGCGGTCTGATGATCCTCTCCCAGGCCACCATCGCCGACGTCGTCCCCGCCCGGGAACGCGGCCGCTACATGGGCGTCATGGGTGGGGTCTTCGCCTTCTCCTCGGTGGCCGGGCCGCTGCTGGGCGGTTGGCTCACCGACGGGCCCGGCTGGCGCTGGACCCTGTGGATGAACATCCCCCTGGGCGTGCTCGCGCTGCTCGGCGTTGCGCTGCTGCTGAAGCTGCCGAAGCCTCCGAAGGGCGAGGCAGGGCGGATCGACGTCTGGGGGATGACGCTGCTGGGTGCGGCCACCGCTGCCGTCGTGCTCGTGGCCACCTGGGGCGGAGGGGACTTCGCCTGGACGTCCCCGGTGATCCTGGCGCTGATCGCCGTCGCCCTGGTGGCCGGGCTGCTGTTCGTCTGGGTGGAGTCGCGCGTCGCCGAGCCGGTGCTGCCCCTGATGCTGTTCCGCAGCCGCAACTTCAACCTCACCATGGCCGCCGGGCTCATCACCGGGGTGGCGATGTTCGGCGCCCTGGGATACATGCCCACCTACCTGCAGATGGTCACCGGGTACAGCCCTGCCGAGGCCGGGCTGCTGATGATCCCGATGATGGGAACGCTGCTGATCACCTCGATCATCGTCGGCCGGCGGGTGACGATGACCGGACGGTACAAGCACTTCATGGTCATCGGCAGCATCATCACCGCCGCCGGCCTGGGGCTGCTCTCCACCGTCCACGCCGATTCGCCCATCGTGTTCGTCTGCCTGTACCTGGGTGTGATGGGCCTGGGGCTGGGCAGCACCATGCAGCTGCTGACCCTGGTGGCGCAGAACTCCTTCCCGCTGCGCGCCGTCGGGACCGCCACCGCCGGACAGAACTACTTCCGACAGGTCGGCGCAACCCTCGGTTCGGCGGTCATCGGCTCGCTGTTCGCCACGCGCCTGACCACCATCCTGGCGGACAAGATGCCGGCCGACGCCGTCGGAGAGGGAGGGTCCAGCTCGCTGACTCCGGCGCTGGTGTCTCAGCTTCCTGAGCCGATCCACACCCTGGTGGTGGAGTCCTACAACGAGGCGCTCATGCCGCTGTTCCTGGCGCTGGTGCCGCTGGCGCTGCTCGCCACGGTGTTCCTGCTCTTCGTGAAGGAGAAGGCGCTGGCCACCACCTTGGAGAGGTGAGTCAGACATCACCGTGGCGAGGTGAGTGAGACACTGGCACCGTGATGAGTCCGGTGAGGAGTCCAGCGTCGAGCCCCGTCATGAGGTCGGTGGTGGGCCTGTGGCGGTCCTCCCACCCCGGCCCGACGCTGGTCGTCACGACCCTGGCGGCGGCCCTGGCGCTCGCGGCGGGCGTGGAGACCTGGCGCCTCGTGATGCTCGCCGCGGCGGTGTTCGCGGGGCAGCTCTCCATCGGGATCTCCAACGACGCCATCGACGCCGACCGCGACCGGGCCGTGGGGCGGACGGACAAGCCGATCGCCTGCGGGGAGGTCGGTCTGCGCACCGCATGGACCGCCGCCGTCGTGCTGGCCCTGCTGGCCCTGGGGCTGTCGGTTCCCCTCGGTGCGGGGCTCGCCGCAGCCCATGCCGTGGTGCTGGTGAGCGGATGGTCCTACAACGCCGGTCTGAAGACGGGGCCGCTGTCCATCGCACCCTACATCCTCGCCTTCAGCTGCTTCCCCTCCCTGGCCACCCTGGCGGCCGAGGAGCCGCAGCTCGCTCCCGGCTGGGCGTGGCTCGCCGGAGGCGCGCTGGGCGCGGCGCTGCATCTGACCAACGTCCTGCCCGACCTGGACGACGACGCCCGCACCGGAGTCCGCGGCACGCCCCACCGGCTGGGGTCGAGGACCTCCGTCGGGCTGGCGGCGGCCGCGGTGCTGCTGGGCGCGGCCTCCGCCACATTCGGGCCCGCAGGGGGCAGCATCCCCGACGTCACGGTGATCGGCTGGGTGGTCCTGGTCCTCGTCGTGGCGGTCGTGCTGATCAGCCTGGTGCTCGCGCGGGCAGGGTCCACCGGCCGGGTGCTGTTCCGTCTCGTCATGCTCGCCGCCCTGCTGTTGGCCGCGCAGCTCGTGGCCTCCGGACACGCGCTGGCGCCGTGACATCACCTGCCGTGACATCACCTGCCGTGACATCACCTGCCCGGATCGCCCCCTGATCAGCCGTGACCGGGAGGTCGGCTCCACGTCCTGGCGCCGGCGTCGAATCCCATCGCGTAGGCGCGGGTGAAGAGCTCACGGGCTCCCGGACTCAGCATCGCCCGCAGGCCGCAGCGTCGGAGGGCGTCCCGAGCCGGCGTCGCTGGCCGGCCCAGACGCAGGTTGACTCCCGCCAGCAGCGCCGCCCGGCGGGCCGAGCGCATCCTGGAGAGCTCCCAGCGTCGCAGGTCGGCCTCAGGGGAGACGCCGGTGTGCAGCCAGGCGGCGAGCAGCGGAGCCAGGCCGACGGCGTCGAGCAGTCCCAGATTCATGCCCTGGCCCCCGATGGGGCTGACCTCATGGGCGGCGTCGCCGACGACGAACACCCGTCCCTGGCACATGGTCGGCGCCACCAGGCGCCGCACCGCGAAACCGGTGACCTCGCCGACGGTGGTCTCGCGGACGGTGATGTCGTCGCCGGTGGTCTCGCGGACGGCAGCCCGGCGTCCGGTGGCCGCTCCGCGGTCGGCCAGCGCCTGCTCCATGCGGCCCCGACGTGCGGGCGCATCCAGCGCCGCCCCCGGAGGGTCCCAGGCGACGAATCGCCGGCGCCCTCCAGGGAGGGGGAAGGACTCCAGCACGCCGGCCTCCGTGAGGTGCACCACGGCGGTGGCGCGGGAATCGTCGTCGGGCACCTCAGCATCGGTCATCAGGTAGCGGTCCGGGTAGGTATGGGCCTGCAGCCCCGGGTGTACGAGGTGCCGTGAGCGGGCCCCTCCGGCGAGGACGACCAGCGGGGCGTGCCGCTCCCCGGCGTCGGTGCTCAGCTGCACGGCATCACCGACGGAGGCCAGCCCGGTGACCCGAACCCCGCGCACCGGCTCCGGCGCTGATCGCGCCAGGACCGCCTCGGTGGCGGCCTGCGGGAGCGTCGCGACGAAGGGGAATCGCGCCGAGAGCCGGTCGAAGCGCACAGTGCCGAGCAGGCGCCCGCGGGAGCGTGCCTGCCCGTGGCCGACCCGTACGGCGTGCTCCAGGAGGCCTTCTGTGATCCCGGAGCCCTCCAGGGCGGTGAGCACCGGCGGGTGCACACCGATGGCGCGGGTGCCGGGGCTCGGCTCCGTCCGCTGTTCCAGCAGCTCGACGTCGACTCCGTGGCGCCGCAGCTCACCGGCCATCAACAGTCCCACGGGTCCCGCCCCGACGACGATCACCTCAGGCACGGCCGGGTGCCTCGGCGAGCAGGCGGAACGGTGTCGGCGCGGTGACGGTCCACTCCGGGCCCAGCGCGACCGCGAGCTCCTCGCGCCGGTGGCTGCGTCGGATCGAGCGCAGCCCGTCCGTCCGCAGGAAGGTGCCCGGAGCCAGCGGGGTGATGCCGACCGCGTAGAGCCAGTAGGCCCGTCGGCTCCGCGCGATGTCATTGTGCAGGACCACGCCCGAGGAGAGGGCGCGGGAGGCGCGGGCGAATTCGACCAGCTCGGGCGAGCCCAGGTGGTGGAGCACATGATTGGAGATCACGAGGTCGAAGACGTCACCCCGGTGGAGGAGGTCCTCGGCGTCGGCGCACACGAACGTGGCGCCGGGGATCGCTCGTGCGCATGCCGCCCGGTGCGCCCGCGGGTCCGGGTCGGCGCCCGTCCACTGCACGTCGAGCCGGTCTCGGGCCGCCAGGCCGGCCAGGCGGGCGATGACGTCCCCGCCGCCCGAGCCGAGGTCGAGCACCCGGGCAGGTCGGTCCAGGTCGGCCAGCAGGAGGCGCAGGCGAGCGCGGTAGAGGGAGTCCCAGCCGGAGACCACACGGTTGACGATTCCGAAGCGGCGAAGGGTCGCGTGCAGCCGCTCAGGGTCGCAGTCGGGATCGTCCATGAGTTCGCGCAGCGTGTCATCGCGTCGTGAGAGGTCCATCGGGGGAGGGATCACCTCGTCCTGTGCATCAGGGCGGACTCCACGGTCAGGCCGGGCCCGAAGGCAAGAGCGGCGATCGGACCCTCCACGGCCGGATCCTCCAGGAGTCGTCCCAGGATGAACAGGATCGTCGCGCTGGACATGTTGCCGCAGTCCCTCAGCACCGCGCGGGAGGCCTGCAGCGCCGTGGGCTGCAGCGCGAGCCCCGACTCGACCCTGTCCAGCACGCTGCGCCCTCCGGGGTGGACCGCCCAGATGCCCGGCCGGGCCTCGTCGCCCAGGAGGCGGTCCACGGCGTCGTGGATCTCGCGTCCGATGATCCGCGGGACCTCCGCCGAGAGGGTCATCCGGAAGCCGTGGTCCCCGATCGTCCAAGACATGTCCGACTCACCCTCCCTGGTCAGCGCGGTGGCGAAGCGGTCCAGGACCAGCCCGCCCGTGTCACGGGAGATGTCGCCGGCGGTGACCAGCGCCGCGGCCGCCCCGTCGGCGAACACGGAGGCCGCCACCACCTGCTCCGGGTCCGAGGTCTCGCGGACATGGAGCGAACACAGCTCCACGCACACGACCAGGACGACGGCGCGGGGTCGTCCCTCGGCGATCTGGGAAGCCAGGCGCAGCGCCGGCAGTGCCGCAGCGCAGCCCATGAATCCCAGGTGAGTGCGCTCGACGTCGGGTGGGAGGCCGAGATCACGCACGAGGTGGTAGTCGAGGCCGGGGGCGAAGAACCCGGTGCAGGACACCGTGATCACGTGGGTGATCTGATCGGCGGCGACGTCGCCGCGGGTCAGGGCGTCGCGGGCGGCTGCCGCGGCCAGCGGAGGGGCGGCGCGCCGGTAGAGGTCGTTGCGGACGCCGGTCGTCGGAGACAGCAGCGTGCCGTCCTCGTCGATGAACACCCCGTCGGGCGAACCTGCCAGGCTCTCCAGCGCGGTGTGCCTCGTCTGGATGCCCGAGGCGTCGAAGGCGCCCCCGATGAGGCGGCGGGTGAGCCGGTCCGCGCCGGGCTGACGGGAGAAGAAGGCGCGCAGATCCGACTGCGCCGCCGAGGTCCCCGGCAGCGCCGTCCCGATGGAGATGATCCGCGCAGACATGTGCCCACTTAACCATGCACACGACCTCGCCGTCGGGCTCCGGGGGAGGCGGCCCCCTTGCGTTAAATGAACGACAGTCATATTGTGAGGCATACCGCATGACGCGGGTCACAGGTGGCGGCCGCCTCAACGGCGCGGCGACCGTCACCCGACCCGCCCGCCCGGGCACCGCCGGGCGGGCGTCCCCTTCACCTGCGACGCCGCCGTCGAGCCGCACTCCGCCACCGCGCGGAGGTCCCGACTCGTCGCGCACCGTTCCACCGAAAGGCACCCCATGCCCGCCACACCCGTCGAGGAGCCGGAGACCCGGCTCGGACCGGCCGCGACCAGCGCCGGCGCCGCCCGACCGGCAGAGTCCGGAACACCCACCCAGCCGGAGACCCGAGGCATCGAGCTCATCGACGAGTCGAGCCGCCGGGGACGGCCCGGGGCCCTCTTCTGGGTCTGGGCCGCACCCAACGCCAGCTTCCTGACGTTCACCATGGGCGCGGTGATGATCGCCGTGCTGGGCCTCTCCCTGGTCCAGGCGTTCATCGTCATCGCCGCGGCCTCCGTGGGGTGGATCCTCACCGGGATCATCGCGGTCAGCGGCCCGGCCGCCGGCACCTCGGGGTCGGTCATCAGCCGAGCCATGTACGGCGTGCTGGGCAACAGGCTCGTCGTGGGCCTCTACGGCTGGCTGCTGGCCGCCGTCTACCTCTCGCTGACCTGGTCCGCGGCCTCCATCAACGGGCTCGGCCTGCTGGGCCGGATGGGTCTGGCGCAGACGGCGACCCTCGGGGTCGTCGTGGTGCTGGTGGTCTCCGGGCTCACCGTGCTGGTGGCCGTCTACGGGCATGGGCTGATCCTGAAGACCTACCCGTACATCACCAACTTCCTGGTGGTCATGTTCGTGATCACCTCGCTGTTCATGATCCCGCACTTCGACCTCAGCCACACCCCGGCCGAGCCGCTGGGCGGCATGCAGCTGGCCATGATGATGACCATCGGCTTCACCATGCTCGTGTCCACCCCGGTGTCCTTCATCAACAGCCCTGACATGGCCCGCTACCTGCCGAAGGAGACCCCCGGCTGGCGGGTGGCCGCCGCCACGGCCCTCGGCGGGTCGCTGCCCGGCATCGTCTTCACCTCGGTCGGGGCCCTGATCGCCACCGGGGCCGGCTTCGACATGGTCCTGGATCCCATGGGCGCCTTCGACGCCGGACTGCCCGGCTGGTTCTTCCCGCTGTTCACCATCGCGGTGATCGTGGCGGCCATCGCCCTGAACGCGATGACCACCTACAGCGCCTCGATGGCCCTGCAGGCCCTGGGCATCCCGATCCGCCGGATCCCCTCGGCGCTCATCATCGCCGTCATCGGCACCGCACTGACCATCGTCTCCGTGGCGATCTACGACTTCACCACGGCGGTCTCCCAGATGCTCCAGGTCATCGTGGTCGCCGCCGGTCCGCTCATGGCGGTCTTCGTGGCCGACGTACTGATGCGCCGCGGCCGGTACGACGGCGTTGACCTCCTGGACGCCTCGCCGTCGAGCAGCTTCTGGTACCGGAAGGGCTGGAACCTGGCCGGGCTGCTGAGCTTGGTGCTGGGCGGCGTCGCCTCCGCGATGTGCCTCAACAGTGAGGTCTACGTGGGTCCGGTGGCCGCGGCCACCGGGCTGGACCTGTCCATTCCGGCCGGGCTCGTGATCGCCGCCGGCAGCTACGTGCTGCTCTCCCGCACGCGCCTGACCGCCCATGTCGCCTGACCGCCCACGTCGCCTGACCACCTGTCTCGCCTGAGCCACGAGGAGCCTCACCCACCATGGTGACCACGATCTACCGCAATGCCACGATCTTCACAGCCGACGACGCCGGCACCCCCGGCGCCCCCGGTGCGCAGGCGGAGGCCTTCGCGGTCTCCGCGGGCCGGTTCACCCATGTGGGCGGCCTGGAACAGGTGCGGGAACAGGCGCGAGCCGGCGTCGCCGCCGACGGTGACGAGGTGCTCGAGGTGGACCTCGGCGGACGGTTCGTCGGACCCGGCATCATCGACTCCCACACGCACCTGACCACGTTCGGGGAGGCCGTGGGGAAGGTGCAGCTGCGGGACTGCCGCACGCTGGAGGAGATCCGCCAGCGGCTGCTCGCCGCCCATCGGGCCGACCCGCGGACGCCTCGGATCCTAGGTGCGGGCTGGCTCTTCGACGCCGTCGGGGACGAGCACCCCACGGCGGCGATGCTCGATGAGGTGCTCCCGGATGTGCCGGTGTACCTGGACGCCAACGATCTGCACTCGGTGTGGGTCAACACCGCCGCCCTGGAGGAGATGGGCATCGACGCCCACAGCCCGGACCCGGTGGGCGGACGCATCGCCCGGGACGCCGAAGGGCGCGCCACCGGCATGCTCTACGAGACCGCCGGCCGACAGTACGCGCGGAACTTCCTGGAGCGGATCACCACCCCCGAGGACCAGGTCCGATTCCTCGAGCTAGCCTTCGCGGCCTATCTGGAGTCGGGGGTGACCACAGTGACCGACATGGCCATGAACCGGGCCGACGTCGCCGCGATCCGTGCCCTGGTCGCCCGAGACGGCGGACTGCCGTTCCCGGTCACGGCGCATATGATCATCGAGCCAGGGGAGGACACCGCGGCGGATCTGGCCGGGATCGAGGAGATCGTGGCCCTGCAGCAGGAGATCGCCGTCGGGCCCGAGGCGGACTGGTTCCGGATCGCCGGGGTGAAATTCATCATGGACGGCGTCATCGACGCCTGCACGGCGACCATGCGGGCCCCCTACGCAGACGGGACGAACTGTGACCCGATCTGGACCGCCGAGCGGCTGCGTCCGGTGGCGCACGCGGCCGACGAGGCCGGACTGCAGATCGCGATGCATGCCATCGGGGACCGTACCAGCGAGATCGCCCTCGACCTGCTGGAGGACTGCGCGATGCGGCGGCACCCCCGGCGCCACCGCGTGGAGCACCTGGAGACCGTCACCGAGGAGACCATCGGACGCATGGCCCGACTCGGAGTGACCGCCTCCATGCAGCCGGTGCACTGCGACCCGGCCATCATGGACAACTGGAAGGCCGTGCTCGGAGACCACCGCAGCGAGGAGGGCTTCCCCTGGAAGATGGTCCGCGACGCCGGGGTGGCCATCACCCTGGGCACCGACGCCCCCACCGCGCCGCACGAGGCGCTGCCGAACCTCTACATCGCCCTGACCGGCGGCTCCGCGATGTCGCCCGAGCTGCCGCCGTACCACCCGGAGCGGGCCTTCACCCCGGAGGAGGCGCTGACCGCGCTCACCGCGGGGGGAGCCTGGGCCGGAGAGATGGAGCACCTGCGCGGACGGATCCGGCCCGGGCTGGAGGCGAACTTCCTGGTGCTCGACGCCGACCCGCGCCGGGAGGCGCCCGAGGCCCTGCTCAGCACACAGGTGCACAGCACCTACGTCCAGGGAGTGCAGCGGCACCGGCGCTGACTCGGAGCTGTCTCCCATACGGGGTGCGGAACGAGCCGGGACTCCTTCCTCGTGGGGCGGAGACGTGGTGGACTGCGCGGTGTGACCGAGTACAGGAGGTTCCCGCCGGCGGCGGCCCTGGCCCACGTCGTCGAGCACTACTGGTCTGTCGTCTCGGAAGCGCCGGTTTCGGAGGCGCCGATCCCTCCGGCGGCGTCGCCACGACTGGCCGCGGTGCTGGTCCCCAACGGTCGGCCCACACTCCAGTTCTGTCTCGGTGCCCCCGGGACCCGTCGCGCCCTGGACGCCCCGCCGGTGTCGAACGCGGACGTCTACCTGCCGGTGAGCACCCGCCCCTTGGTGATTGAGCAGGAGGGCCCCTCACACTATGTCGGTGTGCAGTGCACCCCGTGGGGAGGGCGGGCGCTGTTCCCGCAGCTCACGGGCGAGCAGCCCGTCCAGGTGGAGGACGCCGCCGGCTCGTTGCCGGACAGGCGAGGGCTCGCGGAGGACCCCATCGGCGCGCTCGACGCCTGGCTCAGCGCTCTGGGGTCCTCGCCGATCCCCCAGGAATCGCTGCTGGCCGCCGCCGTCAGGCGCATCGACGCCGATCCTTCCGAGGTGGAGGTCAGCGCCCTGTGCCGTGAGCTCGCGATCTCGGCATCCACGCTGTACCGCGCGTTCCGGCGCGGCATCGGCCTCGCCCCGAAGCAGTACATCCAGGTCATGCGACACCGGGCGTTCACCGACCGGCTCCTGGCCGAGACGGACGGGGAACCGGCCGCGCTGGCCGCCGCCCTGACCGGCTACGCCGACCAGCCGCATGCCGCGCGGGAGTTCGCCCGATTCACCGGTATGACGGTGTCCTCCTTCCGGGACACCTATGACGGCATCGCCCGGCTCATGGCCCGCACCGACGAGGTCGCCGCGCACTGACCGATTCGTTCAAGGCAGCCGCGCACGGCGTCCCTACGCTGGAGCCATGGGACACATCATGCACGTCGAGCTGACCAGTGCGGCGCCCCAGGCGACCGCAGACTTCTACTCCCGGGCCTTCGGGTGGCGCACGGAGGCGTCGCCCTTCCTCCCGGACTACCTGCTGGCGCAGACCGGTGACGGGCCCGGAATCGATGCGGCCATCATGAGCCGCGAGCACCAGGAGCAGGCCGCCATCATCTGGATCCAGGTGGAGGACATCGACGCCGCCCGCGCCGCCGTGACGGAGGCCGGAGGTGATGCGTCAGGAGAGGTCCATGACCTCCCCGGGGAGGGACGGGTCGGGTACGTCACCGACCCCGACGGCGTGGTGCTCGGACTCAAGCAGCCCGCCTGAGGGCTCCGGCGGCGGGCATGCCTCTACAGTGGAGGCATGGAGGAGACCCTCACCGGACGCCGCATCCAGCAGGTCGCCGCAGCCGCCGCCCGGCAGCTGCCCTGGGTCACGTGCACCCACCCGTTCGGGGAGGAGCACGACGTCTACAAGGTCCGCGAGAAGGTCTTCCTCATGGCCACCGACGTCACCGGAGAGCCGATCATCACCCTGAAGGCTCAGCCCGATGCCTCCGAGGTGCTACGCGAGGAGTTCCCCAGCATCCGCCCCGGCTATCACATGAACAAGCGGCACTGGATCTCCGTGGCCGAAGGACCGGGCGTGACCGCTGAGCTGATCGAGGAGCTGGTGGTGACCTCCTACGACCTGGTGGTCTCCACCATGGTCGTCTCACGCCAGCCGATCCGCTTCGGCCTGGGTCCCGACGACGGCTGATCGGGCAGGGTGCCCGTGGCGCCCGGGCGCCCGCTCACGGCGCCTCGGGGATCCAGGTCCCGCGCCGGGAATCGAACACGATGTGGGTCTCCGTGTTGCGGATCGCCGGGTGGACCGTGATGTGGTCCAGCACGAAGTTCTTCAGCTCCTCGGCGCTGCGCACCGCCACGGTGAGCATGAAGTCCGCCCGCCCGGTCAGGTGCACCACTTGCAGCACATGGGCCGTGGTGACCATGCTGTCCAGGAACTGGTCCACCGCTTCGCGGGAGTGGCTGCTCATATACACCGTGATGACGGCTTGGAGGGAATAGCCGAGCTGGGCATGGTCCAGGTCCAGCCGCGGAGGGCCGATGGTGCCCGCATCGCGCAGCCGCCGGCGTCGGTACGCGCAGGTGGACTCCGCCACGCCGAGCCGGGAGGCCAATGCCTTGTTGGTCAGCTCTGGGCTGGCGCTGAGTGCGGCGATGAGGGCGTGATCGAGCCCGTCCAGGGTCTCCGGCGTGAGTTGCCGACTCGACGACATGACCCCTCCTTCCGTTCGTCAACTATGCCGAGAACGCAGCATATCTCGTGATGGATGAGCATGTAAGCAAGATGTCTTGCTGAAGACTGTGTCCTCAGCAATCATCATGACCCATGAGACGCGAATCACACAGCCTGGACACGGCCGCGGTGCACGCCGGTCGTGACGACCTCGCCGCCCTCGGCGTCCACGCACTGCCCCTGGGCCTCTCCACCACGAACCCGCTGCCCGGCATCGAGGCCGGCGGGCTCTCCTATGAGGCGCTGGCCTCTGGGGGTGAGATGCCCGAGGGCGGCAGCGCGGTCTATGCGCGCCTCTGGAACCCGACCGTGGCGCGCTTCGAGGACGCCCTGGCCACCATGGAGAACGCCGAGGCCGGAGTGGCGTTCTCCTCCGGGATGGCCGCCGTCACCGCGTCGGTGCTGGCGCTGTGCCTGGGCGAACAGAAGCCGCATGTGGTCGCGGTCCGCCCACTCTACGGGGGCACCGATCACCTGCTGGCCTCTGGGATGGTGGGAACCGAGGTCACCTTCTGTGCCGCGCATGAGGTGGCCGCCGCGGTCCGTCCGGACACGGGGCTGATCATGCTGGAGACCCCGGCCAACCCGACCCTGGAGCTGGTGGACATCGCCGACGTCGTCGCCCAGGCCTCCGGCGTCCCGGTGCTGGTGGACAACACCTTCGCCACACCCGTGCTGCAGAACCCGCTGGACCACGGGGCCGCGCTGAGCCTGCACAGCGCCACCAAGTACCTCGGCGGCCACGGAGACGCCGTCGGCGGGGTGGTGGCCTGCTCGGAGGAGATCGCCGCCGGCCTGCGGCAGGTCCGGGCCATCACCGGCGGGATCCTGCACCCGCTGGCCGCCTACCTCTTCCACCGGGGGTTGGCCACGCTGCCGGTGCGGATGCGCGCGCAGCAGGACTCCGCCCGGCGGATCGTGGACTGGCTCTCCGGCCACGACGCCGTCGCCGAGGTCTGCTACCCGGGTCTCCACGGCGATCCCGCCGGGGTGCTCGGGAGGCAGATGCGGGGCACCGGTGCGATGATCGCCATCCGGCTGCGCGGCGGCTACGCGGCCGCCGAACGGCTCGCCGGGGACGTCTCCCTGTTCACCCACGCGGTCTCCCTGGGCGGGGTCGACTCCCTGATCCAGCACCCGGCGGCGCTGACCCACCGGCCCGTGGCCGCCGAGGCGAAGCCCGATGCCGACGTCGTCCGGCTCTCCATCGGGTTGGAGTCTCCGGAGGATCTGATCGCCGACCTCGCCGGTGCGCTGGTGTCTCCGGCGCTGATCGGGGAGGATCGGTGACGTGGACCACAGACCGATGACGACGCACCCGATGGACGAGGACCGGCAGTTCGAGACCTCGGACCAGTACGACCCGCCGACGACGAACTCGCGACCCCTGCGGGCCTCCTCCTCCGCCGACGCCACCGTGCTCGACGAGATCGCCCAGCGCGTGCTGTGGCTGGCCACCGGCATCATCGACGCCGCCAATCGCGGGCGGGAGAACACCGACGGGCTCAAGGTCGGCGGGCACCAGTCCTCCTCGGCCTCGATGGTCGGCATCATGACCGCCCTGTGGTTCTCCCAGCTGACCAGCCGGGACCGCGTCTCCGTGAAGCCGCATGCCTCCCCGGTGCTGCACGCCATCAACTACCTCCTCGGCGACCTCGACGCCTCCTATCTGACCCGGCTGCGGTCCCTGGGCGGGCTGCAGCCCTATCCCTCCCGGTCCAAGGACCCGGACACCGTGGACTTCTCCACGGGGTCGGTCGGCATCGGCGCCACCGCGCCCGTCTGGGCGGCCCTGTCTCACCGCTACCTGGCCAGCCGCATCGAGGACACCCCTCCGGCCGGGCGCTTCTACTCGCTGCTCGGGGACGCCGAGATGGACGAGGGTGCGGTGTGGGAGGCCATCATCGACCCCGAGGTGCGCCAGCTCGGCGAGGTCGTATGGATCGTGGACCTCAACCGCCAGTCCCTGGACCGCGTCATCCCGGACTCCCAGATCCAGCGGCTGCGGGGCATGTTCGCCGCCGCCGACTGGCAGGTCATCACCTGCCCGTGGGGCCGCCGACTCCAGGAGACCTTCTCCCGCCCCGGCGGCGAGGTGCTCGAGCAGCGCATGCGCACCATGCCCAACGAGGAGTACCAGCGGATCCTGCGCGCCCACCCTGCGGAGATCCGTGACCGTCTGCTGCGCGGCTGCCCCGCGCAGGACGCCGCCGCGCTGACCGAGCTCCTCGCCGGTCACGACGACGGCGCGCTCGCCGAGCTCGTGCGCGACCTCGGAGGTCATGACCTTCAAGAGCTGCAGGCCGCGTTCGCCGCCATCGACGACACGCGGCCCACGGTGGTGTTCGCCTACACGATCAAGGGCCGTGGACTGGCCACCGAGGGGCACCCGAACAACCACGCCGCACAGCTCACCGAGGAGCAGATGCAGGAGCTGGCCGAGGCCTCCGGCACGTCGCTCCAGGACCCGTGGGTCCGCTTCCCGGAGGACACTGCCGCCGGCCGGCTGTGCACCGAGGTGGCCCGGCGGCTGGCCCGAGAGCCCATCACCCCGGCCGTGCCCCCGACCGTCCCGGCCGAGCTCGGGTGGAGTCCGAAGGCGGTGACCTCCACTCAGGCCTCTCTGGGTCGTTTCCTCTCCGATCTGCGCCGCGCGTCACCCGAGGTGACGGATCGGGTGGTCACCGTCAGCCCCGACGTCGCCAGCTCCACCAACCTGGGCGGGTGGATCAACAAGACCGGGGTGTGGTCCCTGGCCGGGCGGCACGACTGGTTCTCGGATGACAGGGAGCGGCTGCTCAAATGGCAGGAGAAGCCGCAGGGCCAGCACATCGAGCTCGGGATCGCCGAGGTCAACCTGGTCAGCCTGGCCGGGGAGCTGGGGCTGACGGGAGAGCGCTGGGGTCAGCCGCTGATCCCCATCGGGGTGCTCTACGACCCGTTCATCAACCGGGCGCTGGAGCCGTGGACCTTCGGGCTCTACGCGGGAGGCCGCTCCCTCATGATCGGCACCCCCTCCGGGGTGACCCTGGCGCCCGAGGGCGGGGCGCATCAGTCCATCAACACACCCTCGGCGACCCTGGAGATCCCCGGGCTGACCAGCTGGGAGCCCGCCTTCGCCCAGGATGTGGAATGGGTGATGCTCGAGGCCATGCGGGACCTGCTGGACCCCGACGGCGGCTCCGCCTATCTGCGGCTGTCCACCCGTCCGGTGGACCAGTCCCTGGCGCAGGTGCCGGAGGACGAGCTGCTGCGCCGTCGTCGTCGGGAGCAGGTGGTGGCCGGCGGGTACCGGCTCTCCGCGCATCCTGCTGCCGAGGACGACGTGACCCTGGTGGGGGCCGGCGCGATCATGACCGAGGTGTGCGCGGCCGCCGACGCCCTGGCGGGGCACGGCGTGCGCGCCGGCGTGGTGTGCGTGACCAGTCCGAGCCGGCTGTTCCGTGCGCTGCGGGCCCGCCGCGAGGTGTCGGTGACGCCGCGCTCGGCGATCCTGGAGACGCTGTTCCCCGCGGCGCATCCCCGGCCGCTGGTCACCGTGATGGATGCCCACCCGCACACGCTCGCGTTCCTGGCCGGAGTGCGCGGCGATGAGACCCACACGCTGGGGGTCACCGCGTTCGGGCAGGCCGGCACCATGGCGGAGATGCACCGGCTGCACGGCATCGACGAGGACTCGATCGCCTCGGCCGCCCTGGGGCTCCTGGGCCGCTGAAGGGCTGTCCCTCCCGTCGGCTCCAGAGGCAACCTGGCCTAGCGCTGGGTGCGCAGCAGGTCCTCGGCGCGGACGGCCACGTCGGTCTCGCGGGCGGCCAGAGTGTCGATGAGCTTCTCCACATGGACCACGCGGGACTCCCAGTCCTCGCCGCGCTGCTCGCGGCGGGGGAGGCGCTCCAGGGCTTGGACCTCGCGCCAGGCGGTGGCCAGCGCGGCCTCGTGGAGGCGCTGGTCGGCCTCTTCGGCGCGGCCTGCGGTGGGGGAGTCGCCGCCCAGGACGGCGACCATGTCTAGCCGGGAGAGGTCGAGGCCGAGGGCCAGCTCGTCGAGCCGCGAGCGCAGTCCGGCCAGCTGACGCCGCACCCGGCGGGTCCCGATTCCGCGACGCCCGGCCTCGGCCACGGCGACGCCGATCATCAGCAGCGTCTGGGCGCCGGACCAGGTGGCGACCGCCACGAGCCAGAACAGGGAGGTGGTGTCCACCTTCACCGACTCCTGGTGGTTGTACTCCATGGCGCGGCCCAGGTCCTGCAGGGTGTTCGCCACCTGGTCGCCCAGGGTGATCTCGAAGTCGCCGCCGCCGGACACCAGCAGGTCCGTGGCGCGGAAGGAGTAGGCGCCCAGGCGGCTGTCCACGCCCGAGCTGATCTCTCCGGTCATCGTGTAGCCCACCGCGAAGGTGTTCTCGTCGAGCAGCCAGACCGGCAGGATCCCCTGACCCAGGGCCACCTCCCCGGTGGCGGGGTCCAGGGCCTCGGGGTCTTCGGCGCCGACCTCCTCCTTGATCCGCGCGTGAGCGTTCACGATGTCCCAGTAGTCGATGTCGATGCGGTAGTCGTGATCCGCGCGCGGCGTGTAGCTGATGTAGTCATCGGCGGGCAGCAGCGCCACATGCAGGTCGAGATGGTCCGGCAGCAGGGCGGCATCCTCGCTGAACTCGACGCTGCGGGCCATGGACTCCCGCACGTACTCCAGAGTCAGGGAGTCCTGGTTGGAGGGTCGGATGTCGGAGGGCTCCTCGAACTCCGGGACGGCGCCGAGGTCGCCGACGACGTCCAGGGCCGCCAGAGGCTGGTCGCCTTCCAGGGTCCGGCCGAAGGCGGTGTTCACGTCGGCGCGCTCGACGGCGGCCCATCCGGTGAGCAGCCCGGCCGCCACCGGGAGGATCATGCCGACGGTGGCGACCACGGCCTGCCAGCCCTCCTCGCTGATGCCGCCAGTCGAATGTTCTGCGGAGAGCTCGGTGTGGTCGAGTGCCGCCAGCACGCGCTCGGCGGACCACATCGGCCCACCCGCGGCGCCGTGCTGCAGTCCCAGGGTGGAGCGCAGCTCGTCCAGTGAGTCCGAGGCTCCTGCGGAGCTGGCCTGCACACGACGGCGGACCCGCTCCTCCGCGTCACGGCGGAGCGCCTTCTTCCCGGGGTGGTCCTCGCGGCGATGGGTCTTCAGGGCCCCGCTCAGGGCGGTGCAGGCGCCGACGATGCGCCGCTCCACCGCCTCCCACCTCTCCAGCAGCTCGGCGTGCTCGGCGACCAGACGCGCGCCGTCGCTGTCGCCGTCGTCACCGCCGCTTCTCGCGGGGATCGTCGCGGCCTCCTGGTTCAGGGCCAGCAACTCGTCGCGGGCACTGCGGAGGCGGTCCAGGCTCTCCCCGGTGCCCTCCCCTGCGGCCCGGGCGAGTCGACTTCGCTGGGCGAGCACCTCGTCCACCGACTGCAGCAGCGGCAGCGCCAGCCGGTCCAGCACCGAGCCGGAGCCGGCGTGCCCGGCGCGCAGCTCCGAGGCGGCGGCCAGGGCGTCGGCCCGCCGTTGAAGCTCGGCGGTCTCCTGGTCGAACTGTTCCAGGTCGGACCAGTCCGGAGTCTCACCGACGGTCTGGCCCGAGGAGCCGCGCGGAGCCGGGCCGCCCAGCCAGGCATGCTCCAGCTCCTGCTCCCGGCGGGCCAGGCGCAGACTGTCCGTCCGGATACGGTCCCAGTCGGACTCCAGGGCGGCCACGGCGTCGTCGTCGGATGCGCCTCCGGAGGGTGAGTCGGCGAGCGCGGCGCGGGCGGCCTCGAAACGCAGCTCGAGGACGTCGAGCTCCAGGACCACGCGGGCCAGGCGCAGCTTCGCCCGGGAGAGGCGTCGCAGGCGCCGTCGTTCCAGGCCCCGGGCGCGCACCCAGCCGAAGAGGAGCGCGACGCCGGCCAGCAGGGGCAGCGCGGCCGCGGAGACCCACGTCGCCGGCGAGCGGCCGCCCTCGTCGAAGTGCAGGTCCGCCGCCGTCAGCGCCGCCCCGACCACGGCGTTGGGCCCGTGGCCGATGGTGCGGTTGTTCACGAAGGTCTCGCGCACCGTGGAGGCCACCGAGTAGCGATCATCGGAGTCGAGGCCGCTGATGCCCACGCGGGTGGCGTCGGCGAGGAACAGGTCGGGGTCCTCCGGGTCGTCGCCCACGGAGAGGATCATCTCGGCGTCGTCGATCTCGCCGTGCATGTACTCGTCCCACTCGAGCTCGCGGTCCACCACCCGCACGGTGAACGGCTGGTAGCTGGCCACCCGGCCCTCGGCGGCGGCCTCCACCGTCTCCTGGGAGATCCCGTAGGGGAGGTCGTCCTCCACGATGAAGGACACCTCGGCCTCCGGCTCGGCGGTGACGCGCTCATAGCCCACGACGCCGATCCCCACGGAGGCGCCGGCCAGCCCGAGGGCCAGAGTGGGGGCGACCCAGGCGGGGAGTCGGCCGATGACGTCGACGGGCGAGGGTCCGCCGGAGGAGGTGCGCGTCATCGCCTCAGTGTACGAGATCCCGTCAGGCCTGGGCCGGTGCGGAGTCGGAGCAGTGGGCCTGGAGCGCACGCATCGCGGCCGCCACTCGCGGGTTCTCCTCCGAGCCTCGGCGACGGGCGAGCAGGATCCGACGTCGTGGCACGGGAGATCCGGCCAGGGGGACCTGGACGACGTCGGGATGCGGGATCGTCATCGCCAGCCGGGGCACCGCGGCGATGCCGGCACCGGCTGCCACCAGCGCGGTCGTGGCGGTGAACTCCTGCGCCAGGTGGGCGACCCGCGGGGCGTAGCCGACGGCCCGGGTGGCGGCCAGCAGCTCGGCATAGGCGTCCTGGTGCGGATGCCCGGTGATCCAGTCCTGGTGGGCGGCGTCCTGGAGGGTGACCGTCTCCGCCGCGGCGAAGGGGTGGGCCCGGGGGACCAGCAGGTCGAGGGGGTCATCCTGGAGGCCGGTCACCGTGAGGTGATCTGCGGACAGCCCGCCGGTGGAGTCGTCGGCCACGTAGATGCCGAGGTCCACCGCCCCGGACTCCAGGGCGGCCACGAGCTCGCCGGAGTAGACCTCCTTGACCACCGGGCGCAGCTGGGGGTGCTGAGCCCGCAGGCCGGGGAGGGCCGGGGCGATGATCGAGGAGATGGCCGTGGGGAACCCGCCGATGCTGATCGGTCCGCACAGCTGTGTGGCGGCGGTCGCCACATCACCGAGGGCGGTCTCCCACTGGGCGTTGAGCGCGCGGGCGTGGGCCACCAGCCGCTCGCCCGCCGGGGTGAGGCGGACGCGCCGCCCGTGACGTTCCAACAGGTCGACGTCGAGCTCGCGGGCCAGTTCCTTGAGCTGCCGGGAGACTCCGGAGGGGGTGCGGTACAGAGCCTCGGCGGCGGCCGTGACCGTGCCGTGCTCACAGACGGCGATGAGCAGCTGGAGGCGCGAATCAATCATGTACCTATAGTGCATGAAATCAGGAAAATGATGAACCTGGACTCCGTGATGATGTCCCCGTAGAACTGAAGGTATGACACCACATGCCCCCGCAGAGACGACTCTCGAGAGCCCGCGACGGCTGGCGGCCATCCTGCTGCTGTTCGCGGCGGTGATGCTGGTCGGCGGGACGGACATGACCAAGGTCGTGGTCGCCCTGCCGGAGCTGACTGCCGACGTCTCGCTCGACCCCGCCGGGTCGGTCTGGGTCGCTGACATCTACCCCCTGGCGGCCGGCGCCGTCCTGATGACCAGTGCCGTGCTCGCCGACCGCTTGGGGCGGCGACGCCTCTACCTGTCCGGGCTGGTGGTGGCCGTCCTCAGCGCCGCGCTGGTCGGCTTCTCCTCCACCGGTGCGGCGGTCATCGCCGGGCGGATTGGCCAGGGCGTCGGAGCGGCGCTTCTGATCGCCGGCACGGTCGCGATCATCCGGGTGACCTTCCCTGGGGGCCGTCTGCGCGCCCTGGCCTACGGGGTCTGGGTGGTCGGCTTCAGTGCGGGTTCGGCGCTCGGGCCGCTGGTGGGCGGGGTGCTGGTGGACCTGGCCGGCTGGCGCTGGGTCTTCTGGGTCAATGTGCCGGTGCTCGGCCTGTGTCTGGTGGCCGCCGCCGTCGTGTTGCGCGAGTCCCGCAATCCGGACCCGCCGCGCCTGGACGGGCTCAGCATCGTGTCTTCGATGGCCGCCGTCGGGCTGCTGGTGGTGGGGATGAAGACCCTGGCGCGGCCCGAGTCGCCGGCCTGGGCCAGTGTGGCGGCGCTGCTCGGCGGGGCGCTCCTCGCGGTGGTGTTCGTGGGCCGCCAGCTGCGCATGCCGCGGCCGTTCCTGGACGTGCGGCTGCTCGCCGACCCGCTGCTGGGCACCTCCGCGGTGATCATCCTCGCGACGCTCGGCGTCTTCAACGGCGCCCTGTATCTGCTCACGCAGCAGCACCAGCTGGTCGACGGACTCTCCGTCGTGCGCACCGGCATCGCCCTGCTCCCTCTGGTCGCCGCCAGTGCGGCCGGAGGGCTCCTGGGGCCGCTGCTGCACCGATGGATCTCGCAACGACCCCTCATCGTCGTCGGACTGGGCCTGGTCGCCGGCGGGCTGCTGACGGTGGCTGCGCTCGACGGCGTCGGCAGGTCGGCGGGCATGGTGCTGCTCGGGGTCGGGGCCGGGATCATCATGTCCATCGGGGCGAACGCGCTCATGAGCGCGGCGCCGGAGACCCGGACCGCCGACGCCGGCGCCATCCAGGAGACCGCCTTCGCACTCGGCGCCGGAGTCGGGATCGCCGCACTGGGGACGCTTGCGATCCATCACGGGGCGGAGGCGGCGACTGGGAGCTCCGCGGCGGTCCACGGTCCCGGCGCCGAGGCCGCCCTCGGGCTGGGTGCGGTCCTCTACGCCCTGTTCGCCATGGGCGCGGGCCTGATGATCCTCAGCACCGCCGACGGCGATCCGGAGACGGCCGCCGAACAGGAGCCTGTGCGCAAGGCTGTGGGGGAGGCGCAGCGTCATCAGGGTGCGCGGCGCGAGCGCGCGGATCGTCGCCCGCGGAATGCTGAGGGGGCCGACGTCCGGCGCGAGCCCGTCGAGGTCGGCGGTCGTCGCGGATCGGGCGTCACGTCCCGTGCGTCGTCGAGGTGACCGCCCTCCCCGTCTTCAGGGGCGGAGGCCGGAGCCCTTGTGGTGCGGGGGCCCATGGTATTGCCTGAAGGGATGAGTCCGGGCTCCTCTCCGCCGGCGCGCGACGCCACCCTCGACATCGCGAAGGCGCTGGCCATCATCCTCATCGTGGTCGGGCATGTGTGGCGCGCCCTGGAGCCGGCGGGCCTGGTGCAGGACCCCCTGCTGACTCCGGTGGACGGCGTCATCTATATGGCGCATCTGTCGGTCTTCGCGTTCACGGCGGGGCTGTTCGTGGCCGGCGGGATGCGCCGCGACGGACCCTGGCACTACGCGCGCGCCCGCACGGTCACCTTCCTGTGGCTCTACACCCTGTGGTCCACCCTGCAGCTGCTGATGAAGATGGCCGTGGGCTCGGTGGTCAACGACCCGGTCTCGCCGGTGGAGCTGCTGAGGATCTGGGAGCCGAAGGAGCAGTTCTGGTTCTTCGGGTGGCTCACCCTGATGATGCTGCTCGCGGCCGCAGCCCGGCCCTGGATCAGTCGTCGGGCCGCCGCAGTGACCCTCGGGGCCGCCGCCGTCGGCTCGCTGGCGGTGTGGGGGCTGAACTGGAACGTCCTCGGCGGTGAGGGCCTCGCGCTGACGGTCTTCTTCTTCGCGGGAGTGGTGCTGACCGGGCGCCGTCTGCTCGGCTGGATGCAGGGCCTCCGCGTCGTGCCGGTGCTCCTCGTGCTCGTCGTGGGCGGCGCCGTGTGGGTGGTGCTGGGCGCCACGCTGCTGGGGACACCGCCCACGGCCTACGGGAGTCTCCGCACCGTCTCCAGCGTGGCGCTCGGCGTCGTCGGCTCCAGCGCCGGCGTCGTCGCCGTCCTCGCGGTGTCCTGGCTGCTTGCGCGGAGGTCCGCGGGCATGCGCTGGCTGGCGTGGATCGGTGAGCGGTCGCTGGTGGTGTTCGTCGCGCATGTGTTCTTCACGGCGAGCACGCGCATCGCGCTCAGCGCGGTGGGAGTCGACTCCCTCGGCGTCCACGTGGTGGTGCCCACCCTCGCCGGCGTCGTCGGGCCGCTGGTGCTCTACGTCGTCGCACTGCGGCTGCGGCAGGACTGGGTGTTCGAGGCCCCGCGGTGGCTGAGACGCCTCACCCGTGCTGACCGGAGTCCCGCCCCGCGTCCCTGAAGGCGGGTGGGTTCTCGTGTCCCGGGGCGGGAATATGCACCCCATGCCCAAAGTTGAGTATCATTGACTCAAGTTTGCATGACAGGGCTCGCCGGACCTGATGTACTACAGGTGAGGGCCCGCCGAGGCGCTGAGAAAGGAGCCTTCACCCCATGGACGTCAAGCTCACCACGAAGTCGCAGGAGGCCGTGTCGGCCGCCGCGATGAACGCCAGCACCGCTGGGAACCCGCAGATCGAACCGGCCCACATCCTCAAGGCGCTGATGGACCAGCGGGAGTCCGTGGCCGTCGCGCTGCTCAAGGCCGCCGGGGCGGACCCCGACGCCGTCTCCACGCGGGCCTCCGCGGCCATCCGGCAGCTGCCGGCCACCAGCGGCGACGCCGTCGCGGCCCCGCAGTTCTCCCAGGCCGGGCTGTCCGTCATCAGGGCCGCGCAGGCAGAGGCCGAGCAGATGGGCGACGACTACGTCTCCACCGAGCACCTGCTGCTCGGTGTGGCCGCCGACGCCGGACCCGCCGGCCGCGCCCTGTCCGAGGCGCAGGCCGGCCCGGAGGCGCTGAAGGCCGAGCTGCCCGGACTGCGCGGCGACCGCAAGGTCACCACCCCGGATCCGGAGAACACCTTCCAGTCGCTGGAGAAGTTCGGCACCGACCTCACCGAGGTCGCCCGCTCCGGCAAGCTGGATCCCGTCATCGGGCGCGACTCCGAGATCCGCCGCGTGGTCCAGGTGCTCTCCCGGCGCACCAAGAACAACCCCGTGCTCATCGGTGAGCCCGGCGTCGGCAAGACCGCCGTCGTCGAGGGGCTGGCGCAGCGCATCGTGGCCGGCGACGTCCCCGAGTCCCTGCGGGACAAGACGCTGATCTCCCTGGACCTCGGGGCGATGATCGCCGGCGCGAAGTACCGCGGCGAGTTCGAGGAGCGGCTCAAGGCCGTCCTGGAGGAGATCAAGGCGGCCGAGGGCGGGATCATCACCTTCCTCGACGAGCTCCACACCGTGGTCGGCGCCGGCGCCTCCGAAGGCTCCATGGACGCGGGCAACATGCTCAAGCCCATGCTGGCCCGCGGCGAGCTGCGGCTCATCGGTGCCACCACCCTGGACGAGTACCGGGAGAACGTGGAGTCCGACGCCGCCCTGGAGCGCCGCTTCCAGCAGGTCTACGTGGGCGAGCCCTCCGTGGAGGACACCATCGGCATCCTCCGTGGCGTGAAGGAACGCTACGAGGCCCACCACAAGGTGGCCATCGCCGACAACGCCCTGGTGGCCGCCGCCTCGCTGTCCGACCGGTACATCAGCGGACGTCAGCTGCCGGACAAGGCCATCGACCTCATCGACGAGGCCGCCTCCCGGCTCCGCATGGAGATCGACTCCGCGCCGGTGGAGATCGATGAGCTGCGCCGGGTGGTGGACCGTCTGACCATGGAGGAGATGGCCCTGGCTGAGGAGACCGACGCCGGCTCCGCTGAGCGCCTGCAGGCGCTGCGGGACGACCTCGCGGACAAGAAGGAGGAGCTCGCCGAGCTCACTGCCCGCTGGGAGGCCGAGAAGTCTGAGCTCAACCGGGCCGGTGAGCTGCGCGTCCAGCTCGACGACCTGCGCAGCCAGGCCGAGCGCGCCCAGCGCGAGGGGGACCTCGCCGAGGCCTCCCGTCTGCTCTACGGGGAGATCCCCCAGCTGGAGCAGCGCCTGGCCGACGCCGAGGCCCAGGAGAGCTCGCCCGGGGAGGGCCGGGGTGCCCGCATGGTCTCCGAGGAGGTCGACGCCGACGGCATCGCCGAGGTCATCTCCGCCTGGACCGGGATCCCCGCGGGCCGTCTGATGCAGGGCGAGACCGAGAAGCTGCTCCACATGGAGGAGCTCATCGGCTCCCGGCTCATCGGTCAGCACAAGGCGGTCGCCAGCGTGGCCGACGCCGTCCGTCGGGCCCGCACCGGGGTCTCCGACCCGGACCGGCCCACCGGTTCCTTCCTGTTCCTGGGTCCCACCGGGGTGGGCAAGACCGAGCTGGCCAAGGCGCTGGCCGAGTTCCTCTTCGACGACGAGCGTTCCATGGTGCGCATCGACATGTCCGAGTACTCGGAGAAGCATTCTGTGGCCCGGCTGGTGGGTGCGCCTCCCGGGTACGTCGGCTTCGACGAGGGCGGTCAGCTCACCGAGGCGGTGCGGCGGCGCCCCTACTCGGTGGTGCTGCTGGACGAGGTGGAGAAGGCCCACCATGAGGTCTTCGACATCCTGCTCCAGGTCCTCGACGACGGCCGCCTCACCGACGGGCAGGGTCGCACCGTGGACTTCCGCAACGTGGTGCTGATCCTGACCTCCAACTTGGGCTCCCAGTTCCTGGTGGACCAGTCGCTGGAGGTCGACGCCCAGCGCAAGGCCGTCATGGAGGTGGTCAACCGGTCCTTCAAGCCGGAGTTCCTGAACCGCCTGGACGACATCGTGATGTTCGACCCGCTGTCCATGGAGCAGCTCAGCAGCATCGTGGACCTGCAGATCGGGTCCCTGCAGGAGCGGATGGCCTCCCGCCGTCTGGTCCTGGAGGTCACCGACCCGGCCCGCGAGTGGCTGGCCTTCACCGGCTACGACCCCGCCTACGGGGCGCGACCCCTGCGTCGGCTGGTGCAGCGGGAGATCGGTGACCAGCTGGCCAAGGCGCTGCTCTCCGGTGCGGTGGAGGACGGCGACACCGTCCTGGTGGACCGGCAGGAGCTCTCCCTGGAGGAGGATTCCGTGCACGGGCTCACCGTGGCGAAGAAGGATGCGGCAGTGACGGGCTGAGGCCGCGTCACCCCTCCATCGAGTGGCCGCGAATCCCGGCATCTGCCCAGTGACGCGCCGCGACACGGGTGAAAGTACCGTGATTCGTGGCCACTCGATGCTGCTGGGGGCTGCTCAGAGGTGGATGCCCTCGCGGGCCAGCAGTCGACGCTTGGTGCTCACCCCGCCGAAGCCGTAGCCGCCGATGGAGCCGTCCGCCAGGATCACCCGGTGGCAGGGGATCGCGAACGCCACCAGGTTGTTCGCACACGCGCTCGCCGCAGCCCGATGGGCCAGCGGGCGTCCCGCCATCTGTGCCAGCTCCGCGTAGGAGACTGTCTCACCGGCGGGCACCTCGCGCAGCGCCGACCACACCTGCTGTCGGTACTCCGAGCCCGGCTGGACGACGGCGAGTCCGTCGAAGGCGGCATGGTCGCCGTCGGCGTAGGCCGCCACGGCTTCGGCGACGGCGCCCCGGTCCGTGGGCAGCGGGTTCATCTCTCGGTCCGCGGTCTCCGGGGCGGTGGCCTCCAGGCGGTCCATCATCTGCTCCAGAGCGCGGCCGATCGCTGCCACCTCCGGCTCCCCGCCCACCGGATGGGCCAGGCTCGCGGCGCGGATGGTGTCATCCTCGGGGGAGTGGACGACGACGGCGGAGCCGAGCTCGCCCAGCGATGCGGAGGACCAGCGCAGCTCCGGCAGCGGCGTGAAAGGGTCGGTGGTCATCGGGTCTCCTGGCGTGGTGGAACATGGGGTGATTCCAGGGTCTCAGGCGCCGGCGTGCCGGTGCCGCAGATCAGGCGCAGGACATGTGTGCGCATCAGATGGTCTTCCCAGGTGGCGCTCTCGGGTCCGAGCTGACCGAAGCGCAGCATGTTCACCATGCCGAGAAGGCTCGCCCAGACGGAGACGGCCCGCAACGCTGAATGAGGGGGTATGGCCAGGCCGAGCTCGTCCAGGTCCCTGGCGAGCCAGAGCGCCGCCGGGTCCCGTGCCGCCGACTCGGAGGAGAGTCGGGGATCGTCGGTGGCGTCGTCAAGAGCTGCGACCAGCCGAGCCACCTGGATGGCGACGCGTGTCCCGGGGATGACAGTGTCCCGTGGTGCCCGGTAGTCCGCCACGGGGGACCCATGGATGAGTTCCCACCGTCGGGGATGGCGCCGGGACCAGTCCAACATCGCGAAGGCGACCGATTCCAAGGAGTCGTCACGTGCCACAGCGGCGTCGACCGTGTCCGCTAGGCGATCGTAGGCGTCGGTGATCAGGAGCGTCAGCAGCTCGTCCCGACTCCGCACGTAGCGGTAGACGGCACTGGAGACCACGCCGAGGTCTCGTGCCACCGCTCGGAGCGACAGGCTCTGGGCGCCGTCGGCGTCGAGGTGGCGGTTGGCGATCTCCAGCACGGCGGCCTCCGTGGCCTGCCTGTTCTTCTGGCGGGGCGTCATGCCGGCGTCGGACGTCATGGCACGAGGCTAGCAGGACGCCGAGATCACCAGTCACATATGAGAGCAGTGCTCTTGCTTTCGGGGGCTATGGGGAATAGGGTCGACTCGTCATCGGAGAGCAGTGCTCTCATACGTGGTGCGGGACATCGACAGGAGGCTGGCCATGCGCACAGCAACGGTCATCGGCTATGGGCAGATCGGGGCGCGGATCGTCGCCGATCTGCTGCGTCAGGGAGTGGAGACGACAGTGGTGACGCGCTCTGCGGGAGCTTCGGTGCCGGAAGCGGCCAGGCATGTGATCGGCGATGCCGGACGCCGGGACGACGTCGCCGGCGCCGCAGCGGGGGCTGAGGCGATCTTTGCCTGCTTCCACACCGGGTATGACTCCCGGCTATGGGCAGATGTCCTGCCCGGCTTGGAGCAGGTAGTGCTCGACGTCGCTGCCGAGCAGGGCAGCGTGGTGATCTTTCCCGAGTCGACGTACGCCTTCGCGGCCCGGGCGGAGGAGCTCAGAGACGACGCCGAGTTCGCGCCTGCAGAGGACAAGGGGCGGGTTCGTCAGCGGCTGATGGAGGCGCGGTCGGCCCATCCCGCTCCCGCGCTCAGCGTGCTGGCGGGAGACCTCGTCGGTCCTGATGCTGCGCCCGCGACGAGCGTGGTCCGCATGATGATCACGGACCGCGTGGCGGCGGGCCGGCGCCCCATCATTCCGGCAGACCCCGATGTGCCGCATGCCCTCACCGACATCGCCGATCTCAGTGCGGCGATGATCCACAGTGCGGAGCACGTCGAGGAACTGCTCGTGGGAGTGGCAGGAGCCGGTGGGCATCGGCTGCTGATCGCGCCGTCGCAGGCGCCGACCCTGCGCGACGTCGGCGAGCGTGCGGCTGGTGTCGCCGGGCGTCCTGCTGCGGCGCCGTGGGTGCTGCCTCATGGTGTGTTGCGTGCCGCAGGGCTGGTCAGTCGGACGGCGCTGGAACTCGCCCGGCTTCAGCCCATCTGGTGGCGTCGCTGCGTCCTGGTCCCGAGCGGAGAGTTCGCCGGTGCACTGCCTGGAACGCCCTGGAGGCGCAGCGTCGAACAGATGGTGAGGCAGAGCGTGGAAGGGGCACTTGTCTGAGGCTGGCCGCCGCCTCAGGCGTCGGCGTCAGTGCTGTCAGCGTCGTCCGTCTCGTCTTCGGTGTCCTCCGTGTCCTCGGTGTCTTCCTCGCCCTCGGCGTCATCTCCGGCGTCATCTCCGGAGCCGGGCTCGGCGTCTTCATCGTCGGCGGCGGAGGAGTGCTCCTCCGGGTCCACCACGAAGTTCCCCGTCATGGTGGTGCCGCCGGCGGGCTGCAGCAGGCAGTTCACCCGCCGGTCGCTTTCGCGACGCCAGGTGGACTCGGTCGGGTGGGAGATGCGGACCTCCAGTGCGAAGTCCACGGAGTCCACGGCGTCCTGGTCCAGCTGGCCGTTCTCCTCGCAGGCGCGGTGGGCCCGCTCCGAGATCTCCTCATCACCCGGGTACTCGCCCACCTCAAGGTCCTCCCAGTGGATCACCTGCACGTCATAGCTGTGGTCGCATTCGATGATCGTGGCAGGGGCGGATTCGTCATGCGGCTGGAAGCCGGTCAGGCAGTCGCCGGCCAACCACTGGTCCGGGGCGGCGTCGCGGAGGATCACCCCATCGATGCCGGGATCGTCCTCGCGCTCCGCGACCGTCTCAGGCAGCTCTGTGGGCTCCTCGCGGATCAGGAACCACCACAGCAGAGCCAGCGTGACGAGCACGACCAGCCCGCCGATGAAGACGAAGGGGAGCATGTTCGGTCGGTGTGGGTCGCGGTGAGCGGTCTCCCGGACGTCGAACTCCTCGAGCCCGGCAGGCTCCGCCTCCTCGGGCGTGCCGGTCGGGGTGTCAGCGGCCGGCCCGTCTGTGGCCGGCTCGTCGGCGGGCATCTTCTGCGCGGGTGTCTGACCCTCCCCGGAGGTGCGGGCGTCACGAGTCCCCTTCCCTCGGGCGGCGCGCTGGCGAGCCTCGCGGCGGGCCCGGCGCGTCTGCGGCGAGGACGTCCCGTCCTGGCCGTCGGTGCGGGATGTCGGGTCGGTGGTGCCGTCCTCGGTGCTGTCTTCCACTGCGGCGGTGCTCCTGTGCGCGTCGTGGCGGGTTCGGCGGGGGCCTCCGGCGGAGCCCCGCGGCGCGCCGCCGGGGTGATGTCCGTCCCATCCGGCCGTCATCCAGGGCGCCGTCAGGTGGTGACGGCACTCGGAAGAACAGCCTGTGAGCAGGTGGGGACCCCCGTGAACTGGACCTTCCCGGCGCGCGACACACTGCAGGACGGGCCAGAGTGGAGGGCTTCGTCCTGCGCGGACGTGCGACGCGCCGTTCCCAATCATGTTAACCTAGGAAGCACGAACCAGTTGATCGCAGAGATACTCCCGCGGTGGACCCTGCCCGGCATCGCGAGGACCAGAGAAGACAGAGGGGGTCTCGCTCATGGGGCGCGGCCGTCAGAAGGCGAAAGCAACGAAGCAGGCTCGGGAGATCAAGTACTTCACCCCGAACACTGACCTGTCAGCTCTCGAGCGAGAGCTGGCTCAGTCGCGTGGGGACAGCTCGGCGGATGACCTGACCTCATACGAGTCGGAGGACGAGTCGTACGGCTACGACGACCTCTCAGACCGCTACGGCCGCTGAGTCCGTGGAGCAGCGCAGCACCGCTCCGCTCAGCAGGTCGGCACAGATCAGCAGTCACGAATCCGACCCGGCGATGACCGCCGGGTCGGATTCTGCTGTGCCTGGACACGGCACCCTCTACACCGATTCCCCGGCCTTCACCACACCTGTGGCCAATGCGCATCGGGCCGCTCTGCGCTCCATCGCCCGAGTGGTGGAGGACACCGCCCCTCCGCAGCCTGCCGAGGAGGCCCGCGCCGGCATCCTGGAGCTGATGGGATCCCGTGGCATCCTGGTGGTCACCGGTGCCGGCGTCTCCACCGATTCCGGCATCCCTGACTATCGAGGCCCGCAGGGCTCACTGCACCGGCACCGGCCCATGACGTACCAGGAGTTCCAGCACGACGCCGGCGCTCGTCACCGGTACTGGGCCCGCAGCTATGTGGGCTGGCGTCACATGGACCAGGCTGCTCCGAACATGGCCCACCGCATCCTTGCCGCCTGGCAGCGCCGGGGGCTGCTCTCCGGCCTGGTGACGCAGAACGTGGACGGTCTGCACGCCCAGGCGAACCGCGAGGCCGGCATCGTCAGCCCCCTGATCCCGCTGCACGGGGACCTGGACACCGTGATGTGCCTGGCCTGCGGCAACCGGGAAGACAGGCGTCACTTGGACTCGCGGCTCGAGGAGGCCAACCCGGGCTATGCCGAGGAGGCGATCCACGCCGCCGAGAACGTCAATCCCGACGGCGACGTCAGCCTGGACGACTCCTGGGTCCAGCGGTTCCACATGGTGGCCTGCCTGGTCTGCGGCTCGACGCGTCTGAAGCCCGACGTGGTCTACTTCGGCGAAAGCGTCCCGCCGGAGCGCAAGGCCGCCGTCGACGAGCTCATCGACGCCTCCACCGGACTGCTCGTGGTGGGGTCCTCGATGGCCGTGATGAGCGGCTTCCGGATCGCCCTGCATATGCGGCGGGCCGGCCGTCCGATCGGGGTCATCAACGGGGGCCCCTCCCGTGCGGACGCGAAGGCGGACTGGCGCTGGCGCACGCGCATCGCCCCGGCGTTGCAGGACCTCGACGCCGCCCTCGCCTGAATCTCATTCGCTTGGCTGAACCTCAGCGGGGAGGAGACGTCTCCTCAGCCCTGCGAGTGTCCACCCGCGCCGAGCTTGACGATCGCCTCCACGATCGTGGCCCGCTGCGCTTCGGTGAAATGGCCCGGGGTCAGCGCTTCGTAGAACCACAGCCCGTCGGCGGCCAGTCGCGCCAGGAACGGCAGCAGGGCAGGGTCCGGCTCGGCGTCCCGGGAGGAGCCGCTGTCTCCTGCGCTGTCTCCTGCGCTGTCGCCACTCGTCGGGGCCGGAGCCCCGCTCGGGGCCGGAGGGGACCAGCGGTCGTGGACCCGGTCCCAGGCGGCCTGGGCGGCCGGATCACCGGCGGACTCCAGCATCAGCAGCAGCTCGGCCCGGTCCGGGTTCTGCGAGGCACGGATATAGGCGTCCAGGCGCTGCCCCGGCGTCAGCTCCTCATAGGGGCCGCCGGCTTCGGACTCCATGCAGGCCTCCCACTGCCCGGAGACGTGCTCATGCAGCGCCAGCAGCATGTCCTCCCGGGACGGGAAATGGTAGAGCAGCCCGCCCTTGGTGAGTCCGGCTTCGGAGGCCACCGATTCGTAGGTCAGGGCCGTGACGCCGTCGCGCTGGACGATGCGCGTGGCGGCCTGCAGGATCTCGGTGCGTTTGGACTGTCGCATGATGGTCAAGCCTAACCGTCGTGGAGCGCGGGGCGCTCAGGAGTGCCGGGCCCTCAGTGGTTGCCCGGATACGCCTGCGATGCGGTGCCGGGGGTGTAGCGGCGCAGCAGGGACAGCGTGGTCGCGGCGCCTGCCACCAGCACCACGGCGACGGCGACCAGCACCGCCACGAAGGCCCCGTCCATGGCGTCGGCGGCCGCGAGGACGACGTCGGACCGGCCGCTGGTCAGCGCCGCCGTCGGGCTGGCGTCGGCGAACTCGCCGGCACCGGTCGGCAGCACCAGGAACCGGAAGTAGGCGAAGTTCAGCAGGCTGCCCATCGTCGCCACGGCCACCAGGCCGCCGAACTCGTAGGAGACCTCCTCGATGGAGGCCGCCATCCCGGCCCGGCGCGGCGGGACGTTGCCCATGATCGCCGTGGAGGCCACGGAGATGGAGGCGCCGAGCCCGGCGCCCATGATCAGCAGCCCCAGCACCAGCACCGGCAGCAGGTGCTGCGCGGCCCCGACGACGGCGACGCCGGCGCCCACCGCCGCTGTGCTCAGTCCACCCCCGATGAGCAGCAGCAGACCGGTGCGCTGCAGGACCGCACCGCCGATCAGGGCCAGCGGCAGGGAGCCGACGGCGATCACGGAGACCAGCAGGCCCGCCTCCAGCGGGGTGTAGCCCTCCACGAGCTGGAAGCGCTGCGTGCTGGCCAGCTGAGCGCCCATGATGGCGAAGACGCTGGTCCCGGCCGCCACCATGCCTCCGGTGAAGGCCTTGTTCCGGAAGATCGTGAAGTCGATCAGCGGCTCCTGGAGCCGGGTCTGCCGCCGGCCGAAGACGGTCAGGGACGCGGCGGCGATGACGGCGGAGCCGATGACGAGCGGCCAGTTGATGTGGTTCTCCGCCAGGGACTTGATGGCCAGCACGGAGGCCGTGAGGCCGACCATCACCTGGGCCGAGGAGACCCCGTCCCAGTGCTTGCTGGGATTCCGGCGGTTGGGCGGGCCGATCAGGATGATGGCCAGCAGTCCCGCGACGGCGATGGGTACGTTGATCAGGAACACCGAGCCCCACCAGAAATGCTCCAGCAGCAGTCCGCCCACGATGGGGCCGATGGCCATGCCGACCAGCGAGACCGACGCCCACACGGCGATGGCGACGTTCCTCTCGCGCTCCATGGGGAAGCTGATCCGGATGAGCGCCAGGGTGGCGGGCATCATGGCGGCGGCCCCGACGGCGAGGAGCGCCCGGGCGGCGATGAGCGTCTCCGCAGTGGGGGAGAAGGCGGCCGCGAGCGAGGCGAGGCCGAAGATCACCAGCCCGTACTGGAAGAGCCGTTTGTGGCCGAGGCGGTCGCCCAGGGACCCGGATCCGGGCAGCAGCCCGGCGATGACCAGCGGATAGGCGTTGATGATCCACAACGACTGCGAGGTGGAGGCCTGGAGATCCTCGGTGAGCCGGGGCAGCGCCGTGTAGAGGACGGTGTTGTCCAGGGTGATCAGCAGCAGCGCGGAGGAGACGATGACGAGCACGCTCCAGCGCTGCCAGCGGGAGAGCTGCTGGCCGGGGCCGGTGCCCACGACAGGGAGGGAGGCGGTCGTCATGCCAGAAACTGTACCGGACGTATGGTGAAGTGTGGAGGGTTCTGGGACCGAGATCACCGGTGGGCGTGACGTGTGGTGCGGGCCCACGGCTGAGCGGAGCGCGGCTGACCAGGGCGTCCGCTCAGCGGCGCCCCGGGTCAGCGGCGGGACATGTACAGGGTGAACGCCTTCGTCAGCAGTCGGTCCACGGGGAAGTCCCACTCGCCGTAGGTCTGCACCACATCCGCCCCCATGGTGGTCTTGAACCGGGTGAGTCCGGCCAGCGGATACTCCGGGTCCAGGGACGGGCTGAGCCCGCCGAGGTCGTACCACCGGCAGCCGGCGGCCAGCGCGTCCTCGATCTGCCGCAGCTGCAGCGCCCGGGGTGCGTAGCGCTTGCGCTCCTCGGAGGAGGAGGCCCCGTAGACGTACCAGGCGAACTGCCCCTGCCGCACATAGATCGCCGCCGCCAGCAGCGTCTCCTCGTGGTGGGCGAAGTACAGCGTGCACTCGGTGTCCTCGGCGGCGTTGAGCTCGCGGAACATCCGCTGGAAGTAGCTCAACGGGCGACCGGTGAAGTCGTCACGCTCCGCGGTCTCCTCGTAGAGCGCCTGCCAGGCGGGCAGGTCCTCCTCCCCGCCGGTGCTGATGGTCAGCTCCGAGCGGGTGGACTTGCGGGTCTGCCGCCGCGAGGTCTGGTCCATGCGGGCCAGGACCGCGTCGACGTCGAGGGCGGCGCCGTCGTCGTCGGTCAGCGGGATGCGGGCCTGGAACTGCGGCTGACCGGCCTCGAACTCCTCCGATGCGGAAGGGGCCTGCCAGCCGAGGCGCTCCAGCTCGGCACGGACCGCGTCGGCGCCGTCGTGGACCGTCAAGGGCTCCAGCTCGGTGATGCTGCGGTGCTCCCCGGAGGCCAGCGCGCGGCGGACGTCCTGAGCCGCCCAGCGGCGGGTGACCCCGGGCAGGCCCATGCGGATCAGGAAGGCCCCCTGGCGCTTCAGGTGGTCGGTCAGGGCGGGCAGCAGCGCACGGAGCTCCACCTCGTCGGGGTCGAAGACCGGCCCCTCGGCCAGGTAGGCCAGACTCTTGCGGCCCAGCACCGGAACGGCCGCAGGGACGGGCAGCCGGCGGTGGAGGACCAGGGTCGCGGCCACGAGCCGGTCGCCGTCGAAGGCTCCCAGTGACTCGCCCCGCCAGTCGGTCTTGACCTGCGGCCAGCGGGGATTCTGGAGGAACGACGACGTCGGGTGCCGACGCAGGAAGGTGGCGTGGTCGGCGGTGCTGATCGGCGTCACCGAGAGCCGGCGCGGGCTCGTCGTCTGCCGGGAGGGCTGGGGTGGGGTGCTCACGGTCCCGATGATACCGGCCGGGCCTGCCGCTCCCGGGGACGCCGACAGGCGGTGCGGGGGATCGCGGCTCGGGCGGCGAGTCTCAGAGTGCGGGCTCCGCCGGGCGTCCCGCCGCCGGCCCTGTCACCCACGCTACGCTGTCGCCCGTGACCATCCTCTCGCTGATCTTCTTCGCGCTGGCGACCGCCGGCACGCCTGGCCCGAACAACACGATCGCCATGGCCTCGGGCGCGACCTACGGGCTGCGCCGCACGGTGCCGACGATCGCCGGGGTGAACATCGGTTTCCCGGTGATGATCGTGCTCGTCGGGCTGGGGCTGGGTCAGATCCTGGAGCAGCAGCCGGTGGTCCTGGACGTGCTGCGCCCGATCGGCATCGCCTACCTGCTGTACCTGGCGTGGAAGATCGCCTCCGGCCCCACGGACCTCTCGGCCCAGGACGGGGCCCGTCCGCCGTCGTTCGTGCAGATGGCGCTCTTCCAGTTCGTGAACCCGAAGGCGTGGACCATGGTGGTGGGCGCGATCGCCGCCTACACCGGATTCTGGGAGTCCTTCACCGTCGAGGTGCTGGTGATCGCCACCGTCTTCCTGCTGTTCGGGACCCCGTGCACGGTGAGCTGGGCGCTGCTCGGCGTCGGAGCGGGCAGGCTCATCTCCAAGCCCGCGCACCTGCGGGCCTTCAACCTGATCATGGCCGGCCTGCTGGTGGTCTCCCTGATCCCGGCCGCCGTGGAGACGGTGGCGTCCATGACGGGCTGAGGGCTCTGGCGAGGAGTGTCGTCCGCCGGTACCCTGACGCGGGACAGCATCGCCGTCGCGCAGAAGGGTCGCATGTCAGCGCAGAACCACACCTCCGCCCCGTATCCTCCGACGGACGGCTCGTGCCTGGGCCCGGATGAGGTGCGGCACCGGCTCAGTGACGACGACGCCCGGCGGCTCGGCCTGACCGGCTGGCGCCGCTGGACGGTCGGCCCCGCCGCCGGCACGCCCGGGCGGGCGAAGCTCCAGGTCGTGGCCGGGGTCGTGGGTGGCTCCCTGCAGCTGGCCTCGCAGCTCTACAACGTCGCCTCCGGGGTGGACACCGGGGTGTGGGCCACCGTGGTGATGATCAGCGGAATCCTCTTCTATGTCCTGGCCCTGGGCACCTATGTCACCTACCGCGGCAACATCGACCACGGCGTCTACGCGCGCCTCGATCAGGCGCGGCGCGAGGAGGCCGCCCGCTGGGAGGAGACCCACGGCCGCCGTCGCCAGCGGCTGCGGGACGCGGCTCAGGCTCAGCAGGCGCCGGAACGGGCCGCCCACCCACCCGGCGCGGGGGAGGGTGGACGGCCCGCGTGAACCGTCAGCGTGTGGATCACTGCATGTCTTCGAGCTGCTTGCCCTTCGTCTCCGGGACGAAGCGGAACACGAAGAACAGCGAGATCGCCGCGCAGATGGTGTAGAAACCGTAGGCCACACCCAGGCTCAGGTCCGCCATCATCGGGAAGGTCGTGGAGATGGCGAAGTTGGCCAGCCACTGGGCAGCGGCAGCGATGCCGAGGGCGGTGGCCCGGATGCGGTTGTTGAACATCTCGCCCAGCAGCACCCAGACCGCCGGACCCCAGGACATGCCGAAGAAGACCACAAAGCCGTTGGCGGCCAACAGGGCGATGACGCCGCCGGTGTCGGTCAGCTGCGGGGTGACGCTGCCGTCGGCGGCCTCCACCACCGGGGCTGTGGCGAAGATCCACGCCAGCAGACCGAGGGTGACGGTCATACCGGTGGACCCGATCATGAGCAGTCGACGGCGGCCGATCTTGTCCACCAGGGCGATCGCGATGATGGTGACCACGATGTTGGTCACGCCGGTGATCACGGTCTGCGCCAGCGCGTCGGCCTCGGTGAAGCCCACCGACTGCCACAGGGTGGAGGAGTAGTAGAAGATCACGTTGATGCCCACGAACTGCTGGAACGTGGAGAGCAGGATCCCGACCCAGACGATCGGCAGCAGGCCCAGGGCCGGGCCGCGCAGATGCTTCAGCCGGGTCCGCGTCTCGGTGCCCAGGCTGCGGCGGATCTCCTCGATGCGCTGGTCCACGCCCGTCTGGAGCACGCGGCTGAGCACCTCGCGGGCCTGGGCCGGGGAGCCCTTCTTCACCAGGAATCGCGGGGACTCGGGGATCATCAGGGCGAAGGCGCCGTAGGCCAGGGCGGGGACGACCTCCGCGAAGAACATCCATCGCCAGGTCTCCAGGCCGAACCACAGGGGCTCCGCCGCGCCTCCGGAGAGGCCGGCCAGCCAGGCGTTGGAGAGCAGGGCGACGAAGATGCCGACCACGATGGCCATCTGCTGCATGGAGCCGAGGCGGCCGCGGATCTGTGCCGGAGAGATCTCTGCGATGTAGGCCGGAGCGATCACCGAGGCCGTGCCGACGCCGAGACCACCGATGACCCGCCAGACGATCAGGTCGGTGGCGCCCACGGCGAAGGTGCAGCCGACCGCGCTGATGAGGAACAGCGAGGCCGCGATGAGCATGACCCGGACGCGGCCGATCCGGTCGGCCAGCTTGCCGGCGGTGAAGGCGCCGACCACGCAGCCCAGCAGGGCCGAGGAGACGACGAAGCCCGTGAGTGCGGGGCTGAGCTCGAAGCCGTCGCGGACGGCGGAGACGGTGCCGTTGATGACGGCGGTGTCGAAGCCGAAGAGGAATCCTCCGAGGGCGGCGACCGAGGCCAGCAGCAGCGCTTGGCCGGTATGGAATGACTCGGGGATTTGGCGGGTGTCACTCATGTGGCCCTCCTGCGCCTCGGGATGCGGCGGTCACCGGTGTGGCGCTGTCGAGCGGCGAAGCTGCCGGGCAGGCCCCAGGTGACGTGGTGCATGTCACTTTAGGCCTCACTCGAGAGGAAGTCCACGGTGCGGCGAGGCGACGAGGGAGGCCTCTGGTCATGACCTGCCCTTACCGATAGGCTGACGCGTGACAGCAAGGGCGCCGTGGATCCCACGCCACGGGCCGTGCCGGCGCCGTCGACGACGGGGAGAGGTTGGTCATGGTCGAACTGGATCACACCGGGGCCCATCTGACCCCGCAGGAGGTGCGGCACCGGCTGTCCGAGCACGACGCCGCCCGGCTCGGGCTGAGCGGCTGGCGCCGGTGGGGCCTGGGCACGGCCGCGGTCTCACCGGGACAGGTGAAGTTTCAGGTGGGGGCGTGTCTGTTCATCGCCTCGGCGCAGCTCATCGCGTTCCTGAGCCGCGCCACCAGCGGGCCCCTTGACGCCTGGGATCGCTGGTTGTCCTTGCCGGGTGTCACGGTGTTCTACGTCCTGGCCCTGGTGTTCTACGCGGCCTACCGAGGCAACGTCGACGACGGCGTCTACGAGCGTCTCGCCGAGGCCCGCCGCCTCGAGGCCCAGGAGCGCGTCGCGAGGTCTACGGCGGGCCAGTCCCGCTGACACGCATCGAGTGGGGGAATCCACTACAGCTAAGCCGCTCGTGAGACGATTTAGCTGTAGTGGATTCCCCCACTCGATGCGGGGTGGAGAGGAGGGGAGGACGGCTTAGTCGGCGTAGGCGCCGGTGAGCAGCACGCCGCCGCCGTCGACACCCTTGGCACCCTGGACGAAGTCCTCGCCGGCACCGGCCACATCCTCGGGCGAGTACGCGGAGACCTCGCCCATCACCCAGGCGGTCTGACCGGCGGCGGTCAGCTGGGCCACGGCGGCGTCGGCCTGCTCCGGGGCCACCACGGCCACCATCCCGACCCCCAGGTTCAGAGTCCGCTCCAGGTCCGCCTGCGGGACTCGGCCGAGCTCGGCGACCAGCGAGAACACCGCCGGCCAGGACCAGGTGGAGCGGTCCACGGTGGCCAGCAGGCCGGCCGGCAGCACGCGGGCCAGATTCGCGGCCAGGCCGCCGCCGGTCACGTGGCTGAACCCGCGCACCGGCAGGTCTGCGGGCAGCTCGCCCTGCGCCGGGTCGCCGTTGAGGGCCTTCACCAGGTCCAGGCAGGGCGTGGTGTACAGGCGGGTGGGTTCCAGCAGCTCCTCGCCCAGGGTGCGGCCGAACTCGGGGACCTCGCGCTCGTAGCCCCACCCGGCCGCGGACACCACCCGGCGGACCAGCGAATAGCCGTTGGAGTGGATGCCGGAGGACCCCATGCCGATGATCACGTCACCGGCGCGCACGCGCTCCGGACCCAGCACGGCGGAGGCGTCCACCATGCCGGTGGCGGCGCCGGCGACGTCGTACTCGTCCTCGGCCAGCAGACCCGGGTGCTCGGCGGTCTCGCCGCCCACCAGGGCGGTGCCGGCCTCCGCACAGGCCTTCGCGATCCCGGACACCACGGCGGCGATCCGGGTCGGCTCCACCTTCCCGGTGGCGATGTAGTCGGTCATGAACAGCGGCTCGGCGCCCATGACCACGATGTCATCCACCACCATCCCGACCAGGTCGAAGCCGATCGTGTCATGGACGTCCATCGCCTGGGCGATCGCCACCTTGGTGCCGACCCCGTCCGTGGAGGTGGCCAGCAGCGGCCGCGGCAGAGCCTTGAGGGCCGAGGCGTCGTAGAGGCCCGCGAACGCGCCGACCCCGCCCATCACCGCAGGCGTGTGCGTGGCTTCGATATGGGCCTTCATCAGTTCGACGGCGCGGTCTCCCGCCTCGACGTCGACCCCGGAGGCGGCGTAGGTGATGGGTGCGGGCTGGTCGGTCATGAAGTGGCCTCCGCGAGCGGCTGGTCGTCGACGTCGAACTCTGCATCCGGACCCGGCTCGCACCCCGAGGGGGCCGACCGGTCCATGCCGGGAAGCTCCGGCTGCTCCAGCAGCAGCTTGCCGCGGCGGTTCTCCGGCGGCAGCTCGATCGGGTACTCCCCGGAGAAGCAGGCGGTGCACAGGGTGGAGCGCGGCTGCTCGGTGGCGGCGATCATGCCCTCCTCCGAGATGTAGGCCAGGGAGTCGGCCCCCACGGCCTGCCGGATCTCATCCATGCTGGCCCCGTTGGCGATCAGCTCCGCCCGGGTGGCGAAGTCGATGCCGTAGAAGCAGGGCCACTTGATGGGCGGCGAGGAGATCTTCACGTGGACCTCCTTGGCCCCGGCCTCCTTGAGCATGCGCACGATCGCCCGCTGGGTGTTGCCGCGCACGATCGAGTCGTCCACCACCACCACGCGCTTGTCGCGGACCACGTGCTCCTGCACGTTGAGCTTCAGCCGGATGCCCAGCTGCCGCAGCGTCTGCGAGGGCTGGATGAAGGTGCGGCCCACATAGGCGTTCTTGATGAACCCCTGGGCGAAGGGCAGCCCGGAGGCCTCCGCATACCCGACTGCGGCCGGAGTGCCGGACTCGGGCACCGGGATGACGATGTCGGCGTCGTGGGTGTCCTCACGGGCCAGCTGGCGACCCATCTCCACGCGGGACTCGTACACCGAGCGGCCGTTGATGTTGGCGTCGGGCCGGGCCAGATAGACGTACTCGAACACGCAGCGCGCCGGCTTGGGGGAGGCGAAGTGCTGGGAGCGGATCCCGTCGGCGTCGATGGCGATGAACTCGCCGGGCTCGATCTCGCGGATCACCGAGGCGCCCACGGTGGCCAGCGCCGACTGCTCGGAGGCGACCACCCAGCCGCGGTCCAGGCGGCCCAGCACCAGGGGGCGCACACCCTGGGCGTCGCGCGCCGCGTAGAGCGTGTTCTCCGTCATGAAGACCAGGCAGAAGGCGCCCTTCAGCGTGGGCAGCAGCGCCATGGCCTGCTCCTCCAGGCTGGCGCCCTCCTCATCCTTGAGCAGCGCGGTCACCAGGGCGGTGTCCGTGGTGTTGCCCTGGGCGAGCTCCCCGAAGGAGGGGGTCGCCCCGCCGCTGCGTTCCACCAGGCGGTCGTAGAGCTCCGCCGAGTTGGTCAGGTTGCCGTTGTGGCCCAGCGCGACGGTGCCGTGCGGGGTGTCGCCGAGGGTCGGCTGGGCGTTGGACCACTGCCCGCCGCCGGTGGTGGAGTACCGGCAGTGGCCCACCGCGATGTGACCGTTGAGGGCGGTCAGAGTGGACTCGTCGAAGACCTGGGAGACCAGGCCGATGTCCTTGTAGACGCGGATGCTCTGACCGTCGGAGGCGGCGATGCCGGCCGACTCCTGGCCGCGGTGCTGGAGCGCGTACAGCCCGTAGTAGGCGAGCTTCGCGACCTCCTCACCGGGGGCCCAGACGCCGAACACTCCGCATTCGTCCTGCGGGGTCGCGTCGTCGTCGAGCAGATTGAAGGTCAGGCGACCGTCAGCGCGGGCCATGCTCGTCGGTCCTCTCGGAGGGTGCGGGGGTGGCGGGCACGGCACGGTATTCGCGCGTGCGCCGGCGAGAACGGCGGTCCAGGAACAGCCACGCAGTGGCCGCCAGGGCCAGTCCGGGCAGGGACAGCACGAACGTCACGAAGCCGATGCTTCCGGCGGTGGAGTAGTCGTCCGCCGGTCCGGTGATCAGGACCAGGACGACGGCGGCCACGAGGGCGACGACCACGCCCGCCACGAGGAACGGGACGAGACGGGGAGTGGGGCGGACCGTCACCTGGCGGTGCTGTTCGCTGGAGGGCATGGCTTCCAGTCTACTGGCTTCGCGCGGCCCGGAAGAACGCGCCGGTCCCCGGCCGCTACTGCGGAAGCTCCTCGCCGGTGAGGCGCCGATAGGCGTCCAGGTAGCGCTCCCGGGTGGCGGCGACGACGTCGGCGGGCAGCGCGGGCGGGGCGACGCCGGAGTCGCGGTCCCAGCCGGAGCGTGACGAGGTCAGCCAGTCACGGACGTACTGCTTGTCGAAGGACGGCTGAGCGGACCCCGGCTCCCAGGACTCGGCCGGCCAGAACCGGGAGGAGTCCGGGGTGAGCACCTCGTCACCGAGCACCAGCTCGCCGGTGGCGCGGTCCCGGCCGAACTCCAGCTTCGTGTCGGCCAGCACCACGCCGGCCTCCCGGCAGGTCTGCTCGGCCAGTCGGTAGATCCGCAGCGTGGCCTCACGGAGCTGCTCGGCCAGGTCCTCGCCCACCGAGGCGGCGAGCTCGGCGAAGCTGATGTTGACGTCGTGGCCTCCCTGCTCGGCCTTCGAGGACGGGGTGAAGATCGGCTCCGGCAGGCGGGAGCCGTCAGTGAGCCCCTCCGGCAGGGGGATGCCGGTGACGGTGCCCGACTCGCGGTACTCGGCCAGCCCGGAACCGGTGAGATACCCGCGGGCGATGCACTCGGCCTCCACCATCTCCAGGTCCCGGCAGATCATCGCCCGCCCGGCCACGGCCTCGGGCACCTCGGTGGAGACCACATGGGTGGCGATCCCTGCCTCGCGCAGCTGCTCGAACCACCACAGACTCAGCTGGGTGAGCACCCGGCCCTTGTCCGGGATCGGAGTGGAGAGCACGTGGTCGTAGGCGCTGATCCGGTCGCTGGCGACCACCAGCACCACGTCCTGGCCGTCCCAGGCGGAGCCGGGGGCCGGTCGATAGAGGTCACGGACCTTCCCGGAGGTCACATGGACCCAGCCGGGCAGCTGGGAGGAGACGCGGATGTCCCCGGCCAGCGCCTTCGCAGCGATGTCGGTGCGGTGCTGGGCGCCCCGCCAGCTGATGCGGGACACACCCTCGTAGGAGCGGCCCACCGCCTCGGCGAGCGTGGAGCCGGTGCCGACGACGGCGAGCACACGCCCGCCCGCGGTCAGCAGGTTCCCGTCCTCATCCCGGCCGGTGCCGGCGTGCAGCACGGCGACGCCGTCGAGGCCCTCCGCGGCATCCAAGCCCTGGATGACGTCGCCCTTGCGAGGCGAGTCGGGGTAGTTCTCGGCGGCCATGACGACGTCGACGGCGTAGCCGTCCCGCCAGTCCAAAGTGCGGTCCGCGCCCAGGGAGCCGGTGGCACAGTCCAGCAGCAGCCGGCCCAGGGGAGTGGCCAGCCGCTCCAGCACGGCCTGGGTCTCCGGGTCGCCGAAGCGGACGTTGAACTCCACCACCCGCACGCCGCGGGAGGTCACGGCCAGACCGCAGTACAGCACGCCCACGAAGGGGGTGCCTCGGCGGGCCATCTCCGCCACGGTGGGGCGGGCGACCCGGTCCATCACGGTGGCCACGAAGTCGCGGGTGACGCCGTCGTCGTGCGTCTCGGTGTAGCCGGTCAGCCAGTCCAGCGGGGTGTAGGCGCCCATGCCGCCGGTGTTGGGGCCGGCGTCGCCGTCGAAGATGCGCTTGAAGTCCTGGGCGGGGCTCAGCGGCACCAGGTGCTCGCCGTCGGCCAGGACGAACAGCGAGACCTCGGGGCCGTCGAGGAACTCCTCGATCACCACGGACCCGCCGGCGTCGAAGCAGGCCTGCGCGTGCGCCAGGGCGGCCTCACGGTCCTCGGTGACCACCACGCCCTTGCCGGCGGCCAGGCCGTCGTCCTTGACCACATGGGGAGCGCCGAAGCGGTCCAGTGCGGCCTCGGCGGCGGTCAGCTCGGTGGCGTGGACGGCGCCCGCAGTGGGCACCCCGGCGGCCTCCATGACCTCCTTGGCGAAGGCCTTGGAGGCCTCCAGCTGGGCGGCGGCACCGGAGGGCCCGAACACCGGCACCCCGGCCTCCCGGACGGCGTCGGCCACTCCGGCGGCCAGCGGGGCCTCCGGGCCGACGACCACCAGGTCATAGCCGTGGTCGGTCACCAGCTGGGCGACCGCCTCGCCGTCGGAGGCGTCCACCGGATGGCAGGCGACGTCCTGGGCGATCCCGGCGTTGCCAGGGGCTGCTTCGACCGTGTCGACGGCGTCGTCGCGCAGCAGTGCTCGGACAATGGCGTGCTCGCGGCCTCCCGGCCCCACAACTAGTACCTTCACGGTGGTCAAGACTACGTCATGGGGCTGCCATCAGGGCCGAGTTGGTCCGCAGTTGCGGGTACTCGACTCGATCGACTCGAGTACCCGCAACTGCGGACCAACTCGGCAGTTCGTCGCGCGACGGAGGCGCGGCATCTCTGCGGAGCGCCCTCTAGACTGGGCCGCATGAGCGCCGACCACCCCCAGAGCACCCGCACCGCCCGTGACGCCGCCCCTGCCTCGCCGGCTCCGGTGACCACGGGGACGCCGCCGCATACCGCCTCCGCCGCGGAGTCCGCGGAGCTGGCCTGGGTGACCAGGGCCGGGGCCGTGGAGTCCCGGCACATCGGCTCGGCGGTGCTGCTCGGCCCCGACGGTGCAGTGCTGGAGTCCCTCGGCGCCCCGCAGCGGCCGATCTTCCCGCGCTCCACGCTGAAGCCGTTCCAGGCGATCGCCTCCCTGCGGTCTGGTGCCCTGATCTCCCAGGAGGCGGTGGCCCTGGCCTGTGGGTCCCACAACGGGTCGCGGCGGCACCAGGAGGTGGCCGCGGCGGTGCTGGAGGCCGAGAAGCTCGACGAGTCCTACCTGCGCTGCCCGGCCGCCTACCCGGCCCGGGAGAAGGACCTGATCGACCACATCACGGCTGGCCGGGAGAAGACTCCGCTGGCGTTCAACTGCTCCGGCAAGCACGCCGGTTTCCTGGCGGCCACCCGCACCCAGGGGTGGCGGTTGGCCACGTACACGGATCCCAAGCACCCCATGCAGCAGGCGGTGATGACCGTGCTGGAGGAGTACTGCGAGGAGGTCCCGGGCGTGGTGGGCACCGACGGCTGCGGGGCGCCCGCGCCGTCGCTCACCCTGACGGGGCTGGCCCGCGGGTTCTCCAAGATCGCCTCCGCCACCTCCCGACGGGACGCGGAGGTCCACGCCTTCACCGTCTCCCAGGCGATGCTGGACTACCCCTGGGCGGTCCACGGGCGCGGAGAGGCCAACACGGTGGTGATGGAGGAGCTGGGGCTGCTCGCCAAGCTCGGCGCCGAGGGCGTGCTGATCGTCGGCGCCCCGGACGGCACGACGGCGGCGGTGAAGACCCTGGACGGCAGCCAGCGGGCCAACAACCTGGTGGCGCTGAGCCTGCTGGCCGCCCACGGCGTGATCGACGTCGACGCGCTCGGCGCGGTGCTGAAGAAGCTCATCCGGCCGATCACCGGCGGCGTCGACGAGGCCCAGGTGGGCAGCATCCGACTGTCCCACACGGTGCTCGACCGGCTCTGACGCGGCGGTCCGGGAAATCGATGGCACGACGACGCATCACCGCTGAAGCCGGGACGGCCGCACTGCGCCGGTGGGCTGAGGCCGGCGACGCCGATCGGCGCACCGTGGCCACGGCCGTCCGGTATCTGCTGGAGGAGCTGGCCGAGCGCGCCCCGGGGAACTCCGTGGAGGTCCGGGTGCCGCCCTTCGGCGTCACCCAGTGCGTGGAGGGGCCGACCCACACCCGCGGAACCCCGCCGAACGTCGTCGAGCTCGACGCCGCCACCTGGCTGGCGCTGGCCGTCGGCCGGCTGAGCTGGGATGAGGCGCGAGCGGAGGGCCGGATCTCCGCCTCCGGCATCCGCGCGGACCTGACCGAGGTGCTGCCGCTGGTGCACAGCTGAACCCACCCCTCACGTGGAGAGGGTGCGCCTCCGCCCGAATGACGCCCTGCGGCGGCTCAGTGCGGCGGAGACGCACCCTCTCAACGAGGCTGGTGATCAGTTCCGGCCCGGCGTGCCCTGGCCCGGACGGTCATCACCGTGGGGCGGACCATGGCCGGGGCGCTCGTCGTGGTCGGGCGGACCATGGCCGGGGCGATCATCTCCGCTGGGCGGGCCGTGGCCCGGGCGGTCCTGGCCGGTCTCGTCCTCGTCGAGGCCTTCGGGCCAGTTGACCAGCAGCTCGTCATCGCCGTCGTCGTCGACCTTCTCCACCGTGATCGAGTTGATCGTGTAGGCGCTGCCGCCTCCGCCGCCGCGCACGGCGATGTTGCCGATGAGCCCGTCGGCGGGCTCGGTGCCGTCCATCGTGAACTCGGTGACCAGGTCATACGTCCCCATGTTCACCAAGCCGCGGTTGAAGTAGGCCGGAATATGGGAGGCGACCTCGGAGGCGGAGTACTGGTGATCGTTCACCGCGGCGCCGTCGCCGGAGGTGTAGCCGCCGTTGGACTCATCATGGATCCATCGGATCCTCACCGATGTGGTGCCTGCCGGTGTGACGGTGACCGTGAGGCGGTAGGTGGCGTCGGGCTCGGGATCGAAGGCGACCTGGCCGTCCTCCCCAGCGGTCGACCATGGCCACTGGGAGGAGTCGTTCCCGAGGATGATGTTCGCTCCGGTGTATCCATCCCCGTGCTCCGCGTGGTAGACATGCACGCCGTCGATCGGGTCGTGCCCGTCGTCGTAGTCCGGTTCGATCCATTCGTGCTCCGCAAGGAACTCCTCGGGCCAGAGGATGCCCAGCAGAGCCTTCTTCGCGTGACCGTCGACGTCATAGGGCATGGCGTACTCGCCGCCTCGCCAGCCTTCCATGACGTCGCGGACCCCGGCGAGCTTCACTGTTGAGATGACCTTGGGGTTGTCGGTGGTGTTCCCCGGGCCGATCGCATAGTCCCGGAAGATTCGGAACAGCTCCGCATACTGGACGCCCTGGTTGTTCTCCTTGACCTCGTCGAACTCCCCCGGAGGCACCCCGACGTCCATCTCGGTGATGTGGATCTCCACCCCGGGCAGAGTGGCGAAGAGCTGGATGTTCTCCTCGACATCGCTGACGTCCGTGTTCAGACCGTAGTGGCCCTGCATGCCGATGACCTCGATCAGCTGCTTCCCATCCGGTCGAAGGCCTTCATGGGTCTCGTTGATCTCCCGGACCATGTCATGGACCACACGGGCCTTGTCCGGGTTGTTCAGGCCGAAGTCGTTATAGGTGAGTTTGACGTCCCATCCGTTCTCATCCACCACCTCGGCGGCTTTGAGGAACGCCATCTCCACCCAGTCAGGGCCGAGGGCCGGATACCAGCCCTGGCCGGTGGTCAACGACGCTCGCCAGTCGGAAGGATCCGCGCTCTCGATCGCCTCATTGACCACGTCGATCGCTTGGAGGTCTTCCCCGAAGTGTCCGAGGACCTCTTCGATGTGGGTCTCCAGGTTCTCCTGCGCCACTGCGGGGTCGTACTCGCCGGGCTGTCCGTAGCGGGCCGGGGGTGCGTCCCACATCCACGACGGCGTCTGGGAATGCCAGGCCAGCGTGTGCCCGGAGAAGAGCAGGTCCGGGTTGTGCTCCGCGTGCTGGGCCATGGCTGCCTCAGCGTTCTCGAATGTGAAGACGCCCTTCTCCGGCTGAGTGCTCTCCGGTTTCATCTCATTGCCCGGCGTGTAGGAGGCGTAGTTGTAGATCAGTCCTTCCATCTCTCCGCGCCCGAAGATGCCGAAGTGGAAGTAGTCCTCGTACTGATCCTTCAGGGCGGGGTAGTTCTCATAGGGCATGCCGGTGGGTGGCAGGTCGCTCTCTGGAGCTGCCTCCGCGGGTTGGTCCGGCGAACCGATGAGGGAAGCGCTTGCCAAAAGTCCGACGAGGGCCGCCGCTCCGAGGAGTCGGAGGGGCCGTCGTCGCGGTGGTCTGTCTTCGGCCTGTGGATGGTTGTGATGCCGCGGGATGGGCATGGGACTCTCTCCGTCAGTATCGGTGAGGCCGGGAGAACTGCCTCGCGTCCATTGGAATACGCTTTCCATCTCCCTGCGTTGAACCTACTGTGGCCTGGCTCACATTTCAAGGGTCTCGAAAAACAAAATCGTGTCAATGGAGTCGGGACAGCGAGAGAGTGCTCTCCGAGCTGGTCTGCGCGGGGCCCGAGCGCGCGTGAGTTGGTCTGGAGTTGTGGGTACTCGACTCGATCGAGTCGAGTACCCAAAACTCCAGACCAACTCAGCGCAGAGAGCCCGTGGACAGAGAAGGGGCCCTGGCCCGTCGGGTGACGTGGCCAGGGCCCCTGTCTCGGCAGAGGGATCTCAGCGTGCGGAGATCACTCCTCCTCGTCGTCCTTCTTCTCGACGACGAGCGTCTCGGTGGTCAGCACCAGCGCCGCGATGGAGGCGGCGTTCTGCAGGGCAGAGCGGGTGACCTTGACCGGGTCGATGACGCCGTCGGCGATCAGGTCGCCGTAGACGCCGGTCTTGGCGTTGAAGCCGTGGTTCGGCTCCAGGTCCGCGACCTTGGAGGCGACGACGAAGCCGTCCTCGCCGGCGTTCTGGGCGATCCAGCGCAGCGGCTGCACCAGCGCCCGGCGGACGATGCCCACCGCAGCGGCGGCGTCGCCCTCGAGCGCCTGGACGTTCGTGTCCTCGTCCAGGGCGGACAGCGCGTTGATCAGCGCGGTGCCACCGCCGGCGACGATGCCCTCCTCGAGCGCGGCACGCGTGGAGGACACGGCGTCCTCGATGCGGTGCTTGCGCTCCTTGAGCTCCACCTCGGTGGCCGCACCGACCTTGATGACGCCGATGCCGCCGGCCAGCTTGGCCAGCCGCTCCTGCAGCTTCTCACGGTCCCACTCGGAGTCGGTCGCGTCAGCCTGCGCCTTGATCGTGGCGGCACGGGCCTCGACGTCCTCCTTCGAGCCGGCGCCGTCGACGATGGTGGTGTTGTCCTTGGTGACGGTCACGCGGCGTGCGGAGCCGAGCACCTCGGTGCCCACCTGGTCCAGCTTCAGACCGAGGTCGGGGGAGACCACCTGGGCGCCGGTGAGGATCGCGATGTCCTCCAGCATGGCCTTGCGGCGGTCGCCGAAGCCCGGAGCCTTGACAGCCACAGCGTTCAGGGTGCCGCGGATCTTGTTCACCACCAGGGTGGAGAGCGCCTCGCCCTCGACGTCCTCGGCGATGATGAACAGCGGCTTCTTGGACTGCAGCACCTTCTCCAGCAGCGGCAGGAACTCCTGCATGTTGGAGATCTTGCCCTGGTGGATGAGGATCTGGGCATCCTCCAGCACGGCCTCCTGACGGTCAGCGTCAGTGACGAAGTGCGGGGAGAGGTAGCCCTTGTCGAACTGCATGCCCTCGGTGATGTCGAGCTCGGTCGACGTCGTGGAGGACTCCTCGATGGTGATCACGCCCTCGGTGCCCACTGCGTCGAAGGCGCGGGCGATGAGCTCGCCGACCTCGTCGTTCTGGGCGGAGATCGCGGCGACGTGGGCCACCTGGGGGCCCTCGACGTCGCGGGCGTTGGTCTTCAGACGCTCGGTCACCGCGGTGACGGCGGTCTCGATGCCGCGCTTGATCTCACCCGGAGCGGCACCGGCGGCCACGTTGCGCAGGCCTTCCTTGACCAGGGCCTGGGCGAGCACGGTGGCGGTGGTGGTGCCGTCGCCGGCGACGTCGTTGGTCTTGGTGGCGACCTCCTTGGCGAGCTGAGCGCCGAGGTTCTCGTAGGAGTCCTCGACCTCGATCTCGCGGGCGATCGTGACGCCGTCGTTGGTGATGGTCGGTGCGCCCCAGGACTTGTCCAGGACGACGTTGCGGCCCTTGGGGCCCAGCGTCACCTTGACGGTGTCGGCGAGCTTGTCGATGCCGGCCTCGAGTGCCTTCCGGGCGGCATCGTCGAACTCAAGCTGCTTTGCCATATGAGTTGCTTCCTTTGCGAGTCAGATGCGGGTCTCGAGAGGTGTGCGGAGGATCCGCGATCACTTCTCGACGACAGCCAGGACGTCGCGGGCGTTGAGGACGAGGAACTCGTCGCCGCCGACCTTGACCTCGGTGCCGCCGAACTTGGAGTAGATGACGACGTCGCCCTCGGCGACGTCGACCGGCACGCGGTTGCCCTTGTCGTCGACACGGCCCGGGCCCACGGCCACGACCTCGCCCTCCTGGGGCTTCTCCTTGGCGGTGTCCGGGATCACCAGACCGGAAGCGGTGGTCTGCTCAGCTTCCAGGGGGCGGACAACAATACGATCCTCGAGGGGCTTGATGGAGACTGACACGTCAGTACTCTCCTTTGCGTGATGTCGAATCGGGTCTGTTCACAGGCCCGGGCCGCGCGTCGTGTGACGCCGACGCCGTGCCCCAGGCCGGGGTTGTTGCGCGCCTTGGGAGTGACCGATCCGTCGTCGCGGTGCCGGACGGCGCCCCTTCAGGCCTTCGGCGCCGGTGACGCCGACGCCGCATCAGCACTCGATGGCCTCGAGTGCCAACACAAACTTTAGGACGGCCTTAGCACTCGGTCAAGCAGAGTGCTAAGGCCGTCCCTGTGACGTGCCGGACTGCGGGTCCGTGGCCTTCCCTGAGGGACCTGCTCAGCGGTACACCCCAGGGTTGGCGCGGCGATGCAGCCCAAGCTTGAACCCGACGCCGGCGGCGACGACCACGGCCGCGCCGAAGACCCAGCCGGAGAGCGCCATCGCCTGGGTCCCGGAGAGCAGTACGCCGATGGTGCAGCCCAGCCCGATCATCGAACCCCAGCCCAGCAGGACTCCGCCGATCACCGCGGTGAGCGAATTCCAGCCGGTCAGCGGCTCCACCTTGACCCGGCGCCCCGGCAGCGCGGCGGCCAGCGAGGCCAGCACGATGCCGGCGATCAGCCACCCGTTGGTGGTGATGGTGTGCACCACCACCGCCACGCAGCCGGCGAGGCGCTCGTCCAGGCCTGGCATGAAGTTCGGCAGCAGCCCGGCGGCGTCCATGCCGGTGCGGGTCAGTGAGGAGATCTGGCTGGTCACGCCCAGCGGCTGGTCCTTGTAGTAGGCCAGCACGGCCAGGATCCCGACGGCGGCACCGGTGGCCAGCGCCGGCCAGCGCTTGAAGAACACGAGGCGGCGGACCTCGGTGGCGTCGACCACGCGGTCCCCGCGGCCCGTCACCGGCGGGTTCCACCGCAGCAGCCAGATCCCGAGTCCGACCAGCACGCCCAGCTGCAGCACGACCGCGGTGGTGTAGCCGCCGCCGGCGGGCAGCCAGGGGACCGGCGCCCCGGCGATGAACCCGGAGTACATGGTGTCCCAGGAGAGGAATCCCGCGCCGAAGCCCAGCACGACGCCGACCAGCGCCGGCAGGGAGCGCAGGTGCCCTTCGGGGAGCCGATACAGGTGCCCGGCGATGCAGCCCCCGGAGATCACCATCCCGAGTCCGAAGGCCAGGCCGGCGATCACCAGCGCCAGGGAGACCGGGGCGATGTGGGCGTCCGAGGGAATGGTGCCCCCGGTGGGGTTGGACACACGCATGGAGAAGACGACGGCGTAGCCGATCATCCCCACGGCGATGGAGACCAGCACGGCGTAGAGTCCGCGCGAGTTCCCCTTCTCGAAGAAGTCACGGAACACGCAGAAGAAGCAGTAGCGGCCGCGTTCGAACAGGATGCCGAGGCCGGCACCGATCAGCAGGGCGAAGGCGGCGTTCGACCCTCCCAGACCCTCGCCGTCGGTGACGGTCAGCCAGCCGGCCAGTCCGAGCAGCAGCGCTGCGATCGCGAGCGCGACGGATGTGCGCACCGTGTCCGCCCGGGTCCAGCCCAGGGGACGGTCGGCACGGACCGAGACGGAGCCCGGTCCGCCGGAGTGGCGGACGGGCTCCGTCGAGGTGGTCTCAGCGGTGGCGCTCACGAGCCGCCGCTGCCCCACAGGCCGGCGCGCTGGTCGGTGTTGTTGGCCACCGGCACGCCCACCGAGTTGCCCCACTCGGTCCAGGAGCCGTCGTAGACCTGGGTGTCGGCTCCCAGGATCTGGCTCAGGGCGAACCAGGTGTGGGAGGCGCGCTCGCCGATGCGGCAGTAGGTGATGATCGGGCTGTCGAGGTCGACGCCGGCGTCCTCGTAGATGGCCCGGATCTCGTCGGCCGGCAGGAACTGGCCGGTCTCCTCATCGACGATGGTGCCCCAGGAGACGTTGACCGAGCCGGGGATGTGCCCCCAGATGGAGGTGGACTCGCCCTCGAAGATCTCCGGGTCCACGCCGATCGCGCCGTCGTGCTCGTCGGCGGAGCGGATGTCCACCAGGGTGGTGGCGGACTCGCCGTCGACGTTCTCCTCGGCCACCTCGAGGACTTCGGGCTGCAGGGCGCGGATGTCGAGGTTCTGCGGCTGGGCCTCCCAGGTGCCTTCGGCGACGTCGGGGACCTCCTCGGTCAGCTCGCGCTCGTCGTAGACCTCCCACTTGTGCAGGCCGCCGTCGAGCAGGCGGACGTCCTCGGCGCCGTAGAGCTTGAACACCCAGGCGGCGTAGGCGGCGAACCAGTTGTTGGAGTCGCCGTAGAGCACGACGGTGTCGCCGTCGTCGATGCCCAGGGACTGGGCCAGCTCGGTGAACTCGTCCTGGGAGATGAACTCGCGGGTGTTGGGCTGGGTGAACTCGGTGGACCAGTTCACGTACTGCGCCTGGGGGATGTGGGCCTCGGAGTAGGGGGTCAGCTCGGAGGTGGGCAGCTCCTCGGAGACGTCGATCAGGACGATGCCCTGCTCGGCGAGGTCGCCCTCGTCCAGGCGGTCGGCCAGCCAGTCGGTGGAGACCAGGACGTTCTCCAGGTCCTCGTCGCCGCCCTGGTGGACCTCGTCGTAGCCGCGGTGTTCGCCCGCGACCTGAACATTCGCCACGGTGGTGGCCTGATCGCCGCCGCCGGAGCCGGTGCCGGCGCTGGCGGCGTCGTCCCCGCCGCCGATGCTGTTGGTGACCACGCCTCCGGCGGTGGCGGCCAGGGCGGCCACCGCCACGAAGGCGAGGGCCAGCTTGCCGCTGGATCCTCGGCCGGAGCCCGGCGTCTGCTCGGGGGAGGGTGCCTCGTCGGTGCTCATGATGTGCTGGTGCCTTTCGCTGCGAGTCTGTGTGGTGCTGCTTCCGGTGCAGAAGTGCCTGACACCACTATGCGGGATATCTTCATAAATATGAACAGATAAGTTCATATGCTGTCACATTGGGTGAGCTGAAGGGCTCCGGACGGGGTGCACGGCCGCGTCCTGAGGCGGAATCGGGCGCGCCGCACAGGAATCCTCGCGGCAGTAGACTTGTTGTGGCCCGAACACCGACGACGCCGCAGCCGCCGGTCCTCAAGCGACCCGCATCGACGACACCCTGGAGAGGCGACACCCGTGACAGAGACCACCGCAGAGGAACACGACCCCTTCGGCTTCGTAGGGCTGACCTACGACGACGTCCTCCTGCTGCCCGGCGCCACCGACGTGATCCCGTCCGACGCCGACACCTCCACGCAGTTCACCCGGAACATCACGCTGAACACGCCGGTGGCCTCGGCCGCCATGGACACCGTCACCGAGGCGCCGATGGCGATCGCGCTCGCCCGGCTCGGCGGCGTCGGCATCCTGCACCGCAACCTCTCCATCGACGAGCAGGCCAAGCAGATCGACCAGGTCAAGCGGTCGGAGTCCGGCATGATCTCCGACCCGGTGACCATCACCCCGGACGCGACGCTGAAGGACCTCGACGACCTCTGCGCCCACTACCGCGTCTCCGGGCTGCCGGTGGTCGACGCCGAGCGGAAGCTGCTGGGCATCATCACCAACCGGGACATCCGCTTCGTGGCGCCCGAGGACTTCCTGACCACCAAGGTCTACGAGAAGATGACCCCGCAGCCGCTCATCACGGCTCAGGAGGGCATCGCGCGCGAGGAGGTCATCGCTCTCTTCTCCGAGCATCGGGTGGAGAAGCTGCCGCTGGTCGACGACGACGGCCGCCTCACCGGCCTGATCACCATCAAGGACTTCGACAAGGCGGACAAGTACCCCGAGGCCACCAAGGACTCCGAGGGACGGCTGCGCGTGGGTGCGGCCGTCGGGTTCTTCGGCGAGGGCTTCGAGCGGGCCATGACGCTGATCGAGGCCGGCGCGGACGTGCTGGTGGTGGACACCGCCAACGGTCACACCCGTGGCGTGCTGGACATGATCGCCAAGCTCAAGGCCGAGCCTCGCGCCGCCGGCGTGGACGTCATCGGCGGCCAGGCCGCGACCCGTGAGGGCGCCCAGGCGCTGATCGACGCCGGCGCGGACGCCGTCAAGGTCGGCGTCGGCCCGGGCTCCATCTGCACCACCCGCGTGGTCGCCGGCGTCGGCGTCCCGCAGGTCACCGCCATCCACGAGGCCGCCAAGGCCGCGATCCCGGCCGGAGTGCCGCTGATCGCCGACGGCGGGCTGCAGCACTCGGGCGACATCGGCAAGGCTCTGGTGGCCGGTGCGAGCTCCGTGATGCTCGGCTCCCTGCTGGCCGGCGCCGCCGAGTCCCCGGGCGACCTGGTGTTCTACAACGGCAAGCAGTTCAAGGCCTACCGCGGCATGGGTTCGCTGGGGGCGATGCAGACCCGCGGCAAGAACACCTCCTACTCCAAGGACCGCTACTTCCAGGCCGACGTCCCTGACGACGAGAAGCTCATCCCCGAGGGCATCGAGGGGCAGGTGCCCTACCGCGGTCCGCTCTCCGCCGTGGTCCACCAGCTCACCGGCGGTCTGCGCCAGACCATGTTCTACGTGGGCGCGCACACCATCGGCGAGCTCAAGACCAAGGGCAAGTTCGTGCGCATCACCTCGGCCGGGCTCAAGGAGTCCCACCCGCACGACGTGATGATGACGGTCGAGTCGCCGAACTACCGGCGTCGCTGACCGGCGGTCGCGATGAGCACCACCGATTCCCGCCCCGGCGCTGCCGCGGGCCTGGCCCCGTACGTAGACTCCCCGGCGCTGAGCGCCGGGGAGCACGGGCTCGCGGCCTGGCGGCGCTCCCGAGCCGCGCTCGCTGAGATCTCCTGCCTGGAGTTCCTCGCCGAGCTGGCCGCGGGTACGCTGCCGGCCGAGACCTTCGTGCACTACCTGCTGCAGGACTCCGCCTACCTGGCCGGGTACGGGCAGGCGATGACTCTGCTGGCGGCGCGTGCGCCCTCGGCGGAGCACCGCCGGTTCTGGGCTCGCGCCACCTCGGACACCATCGCCGAGGAGCAGACCATGCAGGCCGAGCTGATGGACTCTGCTGAGTTCTCCGGGCTGGCCGAGCGACTGACGGACGAGGGCGGCGCCCCGGTGCCCTCGCCGACCACTCAGGGCTACACCTCCTGGCTGGTGGCCTCCGCCGCCGTCGACGAGCATGAGGTGGCGGTGGCCGCCGTGCTGCCCTGCTTCTGGGTGTATGCGGAAGTGGGTCGGCACCTGGTGGACAGCATCGGAGAAGCGATGGCCGAGCACCCCTACCGCAGCTGGGTGGAGGTCTACTCGGATCCGGAGTTCGACCGCGCGGTGGAGGAGGCCATCGGCATCTTCGAGGAGCTCTACGAGGCCGCCGACGACGCCCTGCGCGCCCGCATGCTGGCCGCCTTCGAGAGAGGATGCGCCTATGAGCACCGCTTCTGGGCCGCGTCCCATGTCCGCGAGTCCTGGAGCACCCCGCCGGCGAGCTGAGCACACGGGGGAAACGTCCCCCGGCGGCGAGCCGGGGCGGCGCCCGCACAGCAGCGGTGAGAAGCTGGCCGCAAGACCCTCGGGGACCGCACAGGCCCCGCTGACCACGTCCTGACAACCCCTGCGAGAGCAAGGAGCACCAGTTGAGCAACGAGATCCCCATCGGCCTGGCCAAGAGCGGGCGACGCGCCTGGGCGCTGGACGACGTCGCCGTCGTCCCGACCCGGCGCACGCGCAGCCCCCAGGACGTCAACCTCGACTGGCAGATCGACGCCTACACCTTCCAGACGCCGGTGATCGGGGCGCCGATGGACTCGGTGATGTCGCCGGAGACGGCGATCGAGCTGGGTCGGCTCGGAGGTCTCGGAGTGCTCAACCTCGAGGGTCTGTGGACCCGATACGAGGACCCGCAGCCGGTGCTCGACGAGATCGCCCGGCTCACCGAGGACGAGGTCTCCCCGGAGAACACCCGGCGGCTGCAGCAGCTCTACGCGGAGCCGATCAAGGCTGAGCTGATCAAGGCCCGGCTGGCGGAGATCCGCGAGGCCGGCGTCGTCGTCTCCGGTTCGCTGACCCCGCAGCGCACCCAGGAGTTCTACCAGACCGTGGTCGAGGCCGGGGTGGACATGTTCGTCATCCGCGGCACCACCGTCTCCGCGGAGCACGTGGCGCAGAACGGCGACCCGCTGAACCTCAAGGAGTTCATCTACGAGCTCGACGTCCCGGTGATCGTGGGCGGCGCGGCCGGCTACACCCCGGCGCTGCACCTGATGCGCACCGGCGCCGCCGGCGTGCTGGTCGGCTTCGGGGGCGGCTCCTCGACCACCACTCGTCGGGCGATGGGGATCCGAGTGCCGATGGCCACGGCGATCTCCGACATCGCAGCGGCCCGCCGTGACTACCTGGACGAGTCCGGCGGCCGGTACGTCCACGTCATCGCCGACGGCGGTCTGGGCTCCTCCGGGGACATCGTCAAGGCGCTGGCCATGGGTGCCGACGCCGTCATGCTGGGCACCACGCTGGCCCGCGCCGAGGAGGCGCCCGGTCGGGGTTGGCACTGGGGCCCGGAGGCTGTCCACCCGGACTTCCCGCGCGGCCACCGCACCCGTGTGGGCACAGTGGGCCCGCTGGAGGAGGTCCTCTGGGGCCCGAGCCACCACACCGACGGTTCCTCGAACCTGATGGGCGGACTGCGCCGGGCGATGGCCGCCACCGGGTACTCGGACCTGAAGTCCTTCCAGCGGGTGGATTCGATCGTGTCCCCGCTGGGCCAGCAGTCCCGCTGAGCCTCCAGCCGCCCCTGCGTCGAGCGGGTGTGCTTCGGCCGGAACAGGCGCTCTGAGAGTGTCATTCGGGTCGCAACACACCCTCTCAACTGTCTGATCGAGAAGCCTTGGCGTTCTCACTCATGGTTGCTATCGTGAATTCCACGAATCAGAGAGAGCTACGGGGTGAGGACTGTGAACGGGATGCCGCAGCATGAGGTTTCGACGTATGAGCAGCACACTGAGCAGACGCGCCGCTGGGTCAGGTGTGTGGAGAGTTTGACTGCGGCAGGTGCCGTGGTCGCCCTGGCAGCGGCCTGCGGCGGCGACGACGCCGATGCGGAGGCGGACGCCGAGGGCGACGTCGAGGTCGCCGATGAGGCCGACGACGGTGGGGTCGAGGAGGTCGAGGATGACGGCGCGGCCGCCGAGTCGGACGATGCGGAGGATGGTGCTGAGGACGTGGACGTCTGCGGTCTGATCACCGCCGAAGAGATCAGCGGCATCTTCGGGGTCGAGTTCGCCGAGGGGGAGACCAACGACGACGGGATGATCCCCGGGGAGTGCCACTGGGAGACCGACGACGGCGCCGCCCTGTTCATCGGCGTCCTCACCGAGGACAGCAGCGTGGCCCGCACCCCCGAGGCCGCCTTCGAACAGACTCTCGAGGCGGTGGAGGAGCAGTACGAGGCCGCCGACCAGGAGGACCAGATCCTCGAGCTGGACCTCGGCGAGCAGGGGGCGCACTTCCCGGGCGGGCTGAAGGTGCTCGACGACGGCGGCACGGTCTACCTGGAGTTCCGCGCCATGGGTCTCGACGAGCAGTGGGACGCCGCTCCGGAGGCGGCCGAGACGGTGCTCGGGGCGCTCTGAGCGGCCCCCTCAAGACGAGTTGAGCTGGTGTGTTTCCGCCGGCAAGGGGCACTTGAAGGCCTCATTCAGGCGGAAACACACCAGCTCAACGTGGGATGGGCGAGGGGTCAGTCCGCGCGGCCGTGACCGTGCCCGTTGCCGTTGTTGCTGCCGGGACCGTTGCCGGGGTGGTCCTGCCGTTCGTGGCCGCGGCCCTCATCCGGGCCGTGCCCGTTGCCGTTGTTGTTGCCGGGGCCGCGCGGAGGTCCGGTCTCGCCGTCGTCGCCGGAGCCGTCGTCATCTCCGTCGTCATCTCCGTCACCAGGTTCCTCGGCGCCGCCGAGGCGGACGTCGGCCACGATCGGGTCATGGTCCGAGGAGCGCCACAGGTCATAGGTGAACAGGTCCGAGGCGTTCCCGTTGTACCGGCTGTACTCCAGCGCGATCGGCTCCACTGCGTTGATGTTCCAGATCTCCGCCTGGGAGATGCTCTCCGCGGCGGCCTCCGAGGCGAACAGGTGGTCCAGTGAGCCGACCCGACCGTCGAACATATAGCTGTGCTGACCGGTCTCGGCCGAGACGTTGGTGTACCCGGCGCCGAGGATCTCCTGCAGCGGGTCCTCCATCTCGTAGGAGTTGAAGTCGCCCATCAGGTAGACCTTGTCGGTGCCGGTGTCCTCCTCCAGCGCATCGGCGAACGCCACCAGGGCGCGGGCCTGCTCCACGCGGTCGGCGTTCCAAGCTCCCTGGCCGTCGCCGGCGTCGGCGTTGGCTCCGCCGTCGGGGGCTGAGCCCTTGGACTTGAAATGGTTGACGATCGCGAAGAACCGCTCATCCTCGGAGGCGCCGACCGGCTGGAACTGTTGGGCCAGCGGTTCGCGGGCGTTGGAGTAGACCTCGGCGAGGTCGAAGGCCTCGAGCTCCGGGGTCATGATGTCGGCGACGCCCTCGTCGAAGAGGATCACGGAGTCTCCCACGGGCTCCACAGCATCGGAGCGGTAGATGAACCCATTGCGGATCACATCCTCGTCCTCCGGAGCCGGAGCGGCCTCGGGGCTGGCGACGAACTCCCAATCCGCTGAGCCGAGATCCTCGTTCAGGGCCTCCACCAGGCGCTCATGGGCGAGGTCGCGGTCGGCGTCGTCGGTGAAGTGAACCGAGTTCTCCATCTCCTGCAGGGCGACGACGTCGGCGTCCATGGCGTTGATCGCATCGACGATCTTCGCCTGCTGGCGCTCGAAGGATTCCGTGGACCACGCCCCGCGGACCTCGCACCAGTCAGCTGTCGTGGGCTCGCCGTCCCGGTCCGCGTAGTATTCGCAGCCTTCCTCATCCTCGCCGAGGGTGACGAAGTAGTTCAGCACGTTGAATCCGGCGATGCGCAGGTCGCCGTCCCGCTCCATCGGAGTCTCCCGGCCTTCGCGGGTGTCCTCGAAGCTGGCCGGCTGGACGGCGTCGGCGGTCTCCGGAGTCAGGTGACCGGTGGGCTGCAGCCGCCACTCGTCGAACCTGCGGTCCATGACGACGGTGTTCTGCCACAGCACCTCGGCACCCACACGCACCGGGTCCTCGGCCGTCAGGTACGGCAGCTCCTCGTCCCAGCCCGGGGACCGGGTGAAGTTGGTGGTGGCGGCGTCGTCGAGGTAGATGATCCGCTGCGCGTTCTCCTCGGCGTGGGCGTCCGCCTCAGGCCCGGGACGGTGCGCGGAGGTCGGGTTGATCAGCGGCTCCTCGCCGAGCACGATGCCGATCTCCCCGAACTGGTTGAGTGTGTAGTGGTCGGTGACGGTGTAGGTGCCCTGCGGGTCGATCAGCATCCCCAGCAGGGACTCTCGCTCGGCGTCGGTCTCCGGGATCTCGACGACGGCCGGCTTGACCTCCTCGTGGGGCTCGTCCGCGATCAGCGCGAACTTATGCTCGGGCGTCTGCGAGGAGCCCGGGTACAGGGAGAGCTGGACCTGACCGGAGTAGGTGGTGACGTCTGCGGTGATCTCCACGAAGTCGCCGACCTCCACCTCGTCCGCACGCCACGGCGAATAGACGAAGATCCCGTCCGAGGCCTCGTGGGCGTCCAGGTCGAGGTCTCCGCCGGTGCCCTCGGTCTGCAGGGTGAAGCCGTCGAAGCCGCCGGTCGGGTAGGCGGCGGTGACCACGCCGCGCACGGTCACCGGCTGCTCCAGCAGGTCGTTCTCCGCCGGATCCACGGTGCGTGGGATCTCATTGATCGCCAGATCCGTGGGCTCCTGCCGCTCGCGCTCCTCCGGCTCATGGACGGCCTGTTCGCCGGCGCTGTTGGTGGGGGTGATGATCTCCGAGAGGGTGAAGTCGGCGGAGTTGTCGTCAGTGTCCGTGCCGTCCTCGGCCCGCGCGATCGAGCGTACGTCCGTGCCGCCGGAGGGCGACGGCGCGGCGGCCGTCTCGTAGGTGTTCGCTCCGCCGTAGCCGATCAGGTCGACGACATCCTCCTGGTCCTGCACATCGCCCAGGGGCACATCCAGACGCTCCTCGGTGGAGGACAGCCAGATCACGCCGTCGCGGATGGCCGTGCCGCCGGAGAGGCGGGCGTCGGGCTCGGGGAGGTCGGCGCCGTCCCCGGCGCTGAGCCCCGGATTGGCGATCAGGTAGTGGCCGCCCGCCTCGATGGTTCCTGAGAGGGTCACATGCCCCGACGGCGTCAGGTTGTCCTCGCCGCGGGAGGCGGGACGGTAGGAGACGGACCAGCCGTCCAGCTCCACGGCCTCGTCACCGGGGTTGTGCAGCTCGATGAACCGCTCGTCGAAGGCGGCGTCTGCGCCCGCTCCGGTGGTGTAGACCTCGCTGATGACGACGTGGTCGCCGTCGGCGGCCTCGGACGCGTCGGCGGAGGTGGTCGTAGCGGCGGCCGGGGCGGGGCCGATGAGCGAGACGGTCAGTCCCGCGGCGGCGAGTCCGGCGAGCACGCGGGGTCGGCGCGCTACGGGGGTGGCTTCACCTGGTGTGTGCATGGGGCGGCGGTGTCCTCATCCTCAGTCGGTGCGGTGGCCAACGGTGTGCAGTGATCGTTGTCCATCCAAACAGAGCCGAGCGAACGAGAACAGACCTCGGAGTGAACTGGGGGCGGCCGGGCGGTGCGCGGCCGCAGGGCCGCAGAAGTTGCCGCAGCCCGGGCAGGTCTGCATGAATGTCCCCATGAGCACCCCAGCCCACCGGGCGTCCGGAGAGCGGATCGTCGAACCTTCCGGGCAGCTCGACGCCGTGCTGCGCGAGGTGCCGTTCCGGCAGCGTGACGACGGCGTCCTGGCCACCACCCGACTCGCCCAGACCTTCCCCATCTCTGCAGTGGAGCTGTGGGCCTGCTGTACGGCGGAGGGCCGGCTGGCTCAGTGGTTCGCCCCGGTGGCCGGCGAGCTGCGGCTCGGCGGGCGGTTCACGGTGGAGGGCAACGCCTCCGGCACCGTGGAACGGTGTGTGCCGCCGGGTGATGGGGGCGCGGGGGAGATGCAGCTGAGCTGGGAGTTCGGTGAAGACGTCTCTCAGCTGGTGGTCCGTTGCGGGCAGGCTGTGGCGGACGACGTGGTGTCCGGTGGGTCGGGCGATCACTCCGGCGGCCGTGAGCGGTCCCGCCTGGTGGTGGAGCATCGCGGACTCGTGCCGCTGGACTTCTGGGCGGACTACGGCCCCGGCGCCGGAGGAGTGGGCTGGGACCTGGCGCTGCTCGGGCTCGCACATCACCTCAGGACCGGCAGCACCGTCCCGGCCGAGCAGTCGCTGTGGGTGACCACTCCGGCGGCAGGCGAGTTCATCGCCGGCAGCAGCGATGCCTGGGGGCGTGCCGCGGTGGTTGCTGGCAGCCCGGAGGATGCCGCCCGGACGGCGGCTCGGCGCACCACCGTCTTCTATACGACCCCTGACGCTGAGGGGTGACGCCCATGCCGACGCGTGACATTCGGCCCGTGGGGGATCTGCCTGACAGGCTCGGTAAGACGGCGGTGCGCGAGCTGGCGCACCACGGCGTCCGGAGCCTCGCCGAGGCGGCCGCGCACACGCCGAAGGAGCTGCTGGCCATCCACGGGGTGGGGCCCAAGGCGATCCGCATCCTGACAGAGGTGTTCGAGGAGAAGGGGCTCTCCTGGCGTCAGGAATGAGGCGACGTTCGGCTGATCCTGGCCACAGGAGCGACGTTCGGCAGAAGTTGACTGCTCAGGGTGCTTGGAATGCGCATGCCCATGGTGAACTTCCGCCGAACATGTCTGCGCTCGGCGTGTGTGATGAATTCACCGGGGCCTGGGGAGGCGCCCACCCTGGGGAGGCGCTCGCCCACAAAGCGAAGGCCCCTGACCAGAAATCCCTGGTCAGGGGCCTGCAAGCTGGCGGTGACGGTGGGATTTGAACCCACGGTACGGGGTTACCGTACACGACATTTCGAGTGTCGCACCTTCGGCCGCTCGGACACGTCACCTCAGACCTGAAGATGCTACCGAAGATGCGCGCGCGACTCCAATCGTGGCTGTCTCCGGCCTGAGCGGACTCAGCCGCCGGTGCGGAAGAGCGAATGTACGGCCCCGGCGTGACGGCGCCCGCCGAGCTCCTCGAGCTCCAGCACGACGGCGGCGCCGGTCACGTCGCCGCCGAGCTCGGCGATGATCTGCCGGGAGGCGGCCAGGGTGCCACCGGTGGCCAGCACGTCGTCGACCAGCAGCACCCGGGCCCCGGGCTCCAGCACCCCGGGGGCCTCGATCACTGCGGAGCCGTACTCCAGGTGGTACTCGATGCTCGCAGCCGGGTTCGGCAGCTTGCCCGCCTTGCGGATGGGCAGCGTCCCCACTCCTGCGGCGATCGCGATGGACCCGGCCAGGAGGAATCCGCGGGCTTCGATGCCGGCGACGACGTCGAAGGCTCCACGGAACGGCTGGATGAGCCCTGTCGTCACAGCTTCCAGCGCGGCGGCGTCCACCAGCAGCGGAGAGATGTCACGGAACAGCACCCCCGGCTCGGGGTAGTCCGGCGTCAGCGCGATCAGGGACTCGGCACGTGCCAGGGCGACGGTGAGATCGGGGGAGGGGTCTGCGGAGAGCACCGCGCAACTCTAGCAATCCGCGTGACTGACCGGCACGCGCCTGCCGCCACCCGCGGGCGGGGCCCGGTCTCAGTCCTCGTTCTCAGCCCTCGTTCTCAGCCCTCGGTCTCGGAGGCCGTCCCGCCCTCCCGCAGCCGCGTGGCGAAGAACCCGCTGAGCTGTGCGGAGCACTCCTCGGCGCGCACCTCCGGGTGGACCTCCACCCAGTGGTTCAGCCGCGGCTCCCGCAGAATGTCGAACACGGACCCTGCCCCGCCGGCCTTCTCATCCCAGGCGCCGAAGATCACCCGACGGATGCGGGCGAGCACGATGGCGCCGGCGCACATGGGGCACGGCTCCAGGGTGACGGCCAGCGTGCAGTCGTCCAGGCGCCAGGTGCCGCGGTGTCGTGCGGCCTCGCGCAGGGCGATCAGCTCCGCGTGGCCGGCCGGATCGGCGTCGGCCTCCCGGGTGTTGTGGCCCTCACCGATGATCTGGCCGTCCGGGTCCACGACGACGGCGCCCACCGGCACGTCCCCGCCGGCGGCCGCCCGTTCGGCCAGGTCCAGGCAACGGCCTATGAGCTCGTGCTGCACTCCGGCGTCGCGGGCGTCCCGGGTGATCCGGCCACCCGGCGGTGCGGCGTCCGAGCGGACCGGCACGGCCGAGTCGCGGGGGTCGCCGTCGCCGCTGTGCCCGGGGCGGACCGGCTCCTGGTGCGCGGCGCGACGCGCGTCACGGCGCGGATCGGGGCGGACGGGGGATGCCATGGGCCCAGCCTACTGGCGTCCCTGCGCCCTGGTAGTTTGGTCCCATGCGTGTACAGGTCGTGGAACACCCGCTCATCGCCCATAAGCTCACCCAGCTCCGGCGGGTGGAGACCAGCTCCAACCACTTCAGGCAGCTCACCAAGGAGCTGGTGATGCTGCTCTCCTATGAGGCCAGCGATTCGATCGCCACCGAGCCGATCACCATCACCACCCCGGTCACCGAGACCGAAGGGACTCAGCTGGCCGGCCCCACTCCGCTGGTGGTCCCGATCCTGCGCGCGGGACTCGGCATGCTGGACGGTATGACCTCCATGATCCCCACCGCGGAGGTCGGCTTCCTGGGTATGGCCCGCAATGAGGAGACCCTCGACATCATCACCTACGCCGAGCGGCTCCCCGACGACCTGACCGGACGGCACGTCTTCGTGCTGGATCCGATGCTGGCCACGGGCGGCACCTTGGCCGAGGCCATCCGCTTCCTCAAGCGTCGCAACGCCAAGGAGGTCACCTGCATCTGTCTGCTCGCCGCTCCGGAGGGCATCGAGCGGCTGCAGAAGGACGTGGGCGATCTGGAGGTGGACCTCTATTTGGCCGCCATCGACGAGAAGCTCGATGAGAACGCCTACATCGTGCCCGGGCTCGGCGACGCCGGGGATCGCCTCTACGGCCTCGCGGAGTGAGTTCCGAGCTCTGCTGAGCATCTCCCCAGCCCCTGCGCGGCCGGACGCGCTATTATTCGCGCTCGCCTCGCGCATCGTCCGATGTCAGCTCGCTGGTGCGGATCCCGGTCTCCGAGCTGACCCGTTCGCCGCGTCCCGCGACGCCATGCGGCATCGGGGGTGTCGACGGCGTCCGCGGCGCACTCGCCGTCGGGGGCTCGTCCACTCGTGATTCCCGCCCCAAAAGTGTGAGCCTGCTCACAAACACGCCGCATCGTCTCAGAATGTGGAATATTCCATGCTTTGTTACTTGCATTTTTCTTATGTGACGTGGAGTCTGGAGTCCGAATCGACCGGTCGGCAGCCAGGGAGAACCACCTCATGTCCGCACATCCGAGTCAGGCCCAGAATCCGGGGTATGTCCACGTGTCCGTCCGCAATGCGGCACGTCGTGCGGAGATCGCCCGCCGGATGCGCGACGGCGATGACCAGCAGGCCGGCCGTCGGGCAGGACGAGGCCGCTCCTCGAGCCAGCCGCGCACCGGGCCCGTTCCGGTGGTCGCCCAGAACGGCGGCGGCCCCCAGCTGGTCCAGCCCGACGTCGTCGCCCGCGGCTTCGTGGTCTACGTGGGCCTCGACGAGGACACCGCGACCGCGGCCGGCACCTCGTTGCACAAGATCGCCACCGACCTCCGCGACTACGTAGAGTCGATCGCCCCCGAGTCCCAGGTCCACATCGCCATGGCGATGGCCTCCGCGGCCGCCGAAGGCAGCGACCTCGACGTCGTCCGTCAGGCGCTCGGCGACCCTACGGTCACCCACCGCACCATGGAGGTGCCCGTGGCAGCCCCTCAGGCTCCCTCAAGCTCCGGGGTGCTGATCGACCTCTCGCGCCGCGAGGTCAAGCTGGACGGGGACAACCTGAACCTCACCTACAAGGAGTTCGAGCTGCTGAACTACCTGGTGGAGAACGGGACCCGCACCGTGGGTCGGGAGGAGCTCCTCAAGGCCCTGTGGCGCAACGCCGACACCGAGCAGATGCCGAACGAGCGCACCATCGACGTGCACATCCGGCGCCTGCGCTCGAAGCTGGGCCGCCTGGCCAACACGGTCCGTACGGTTCGCGGCCAGGGCTACCGGTTCTACGAGCACCCCGAGGTCACGGTCTGGGCCGCCCCCGAGTACAGCATCTGATCCGCATCTGAACGGCGCCCGGCGCCGCGGGAGGGGACCATGGACGACGCCGTCGAGCTGCTCATCCTGCGCCATGCTCAGGCCGGACACGCCTTCTCGGAGGACGACCACGGTCGCACTCTCACCGACCGCGGCGCCGAGCAGGCCCGTGCCGTGGGACAGCGGCTGCTGGCCGAGCAGGTCCTGCCGGACGCGACCATCTGCTCCGATGCCATGCGCACCCGTCAGACGTGCATCTGGATCAACCACGAGCTGGAGGAGAAGGCCCCCACCCCGTACCTGGACGGCAGGCTCTACGGGGCGGGGTCCCGCCATATGCTCTCCGTGATCAACGAGACCCCGGAGACGGTGCGCCGGCTGCTGGTCATCGGGCACCTGCCCACCGTCCAGGACCTCGGCATGGAACTCGCCTCGGTGCACTCCGCCGAGGATCCCGTGCTGCGCCTGGCCTCGCGCTTCCCGACCGCCGGCCTGGCCCGTTTCGTCGTGGAGAAGCCGTGGGCGGAGCTCGACGGCCGTGACGCCCGGCTCATCGACTTCTGGGACTGAGCCCCCAGGGCAGCCGCAGAGCCACGCCCAGGCGGGCTGGCCGCTGTCCAGACATGCAGCGTTCTGTCCAGAGAGGAAGAGGCCGGTGCACAGGTCGCCATGACCCGTGCACCGGCCTCTTCTCAACGTCGCGGGGAGCGCTGCTCGCCGCTGAGCCGCTCAGTCGTCCTGTTCGGTCTCCAGGATGCGCACCAGCTCGTCGAGGGCGGCCTCCGCGCCGTCGCCCTCGGCGGAGAGCACCACCTGGTCGCCGTACTCGGCGCCGATGCCCATCAGGCCCAGGATGCTGCCGGCCTCGAAGGTCTCTTCAGGGCTGTCCGCCTTGGCGATGCTCACCTCCACCGGCTGTGAGCCTGCCGCCTCGGCGAAGACGGCGGCTGGACGGGCGTGCAGTCCTGCCTTGGAGCCGATGGTTGCGGTCCTCTGGGCCATGGTTCTCCTCCTGCTGATCTGGAGTCGTGCTCGGATGAGCGTCGTGTCCTGCGACGCCGGCGCCGCAGGTCTGTACACATCTTATGGGGTGCCGGGGCCGGCGCGCCCTGCAGATGGCGCCAGGAGACGGCCTCAGGCGAGGCCGAGCTCCTGCAGCGCCGGCAGCTGGGCGACGACGGCGGCGCGTGCCTCCCCGGAGCTCCGCGCGGCCGTGGCGACGGCGGCCAGCTCCTTCGCCTGCTCAGGGCTGACGGTGCGCAGCACGGCCGCCACTGCGGGCAGGGCGGCCGCGCTCATGGACAGTGAGGTCGCACCGAGACCCACCAGAACAGGAGCCAGGGCCGGATCTGCCGCGGCTTCGCCGCACACACCCACCGGCCCGTGTGAGGCGGCTCCGGTGGCGCCGATGAGCTGCAGCACCGCCGGCTGCCAGGCGTCGTTGAGGGCCGCCAGGGAGCCCAGCTGTCGGTCCGAGGCCATCGTGTACTGGGTGAGGTCGTTGGTGCCGATGGAGACGAACTCCACCTCCTCGGTGATCGGGCCCGCGGTGAGCGCGGCGGCCGGAACCTCGATCATCACGCCCGGAGTCTTCAGTCCTGCCTCGGCGGCCATGGTGCGGAAGCTCGCGGCCTCCTCAGCGGTGGAGATCATCGGGGCCATCACCCAGACGTCCACGCCGTCACCGGCGGCGGCCTCCGCCTCGGCGACGGCGGCCAGCTGCCGACCCAGCACACCGGGGGAGGCGAGCTCGGTGCGGAAGCCCCGCACACCCAGCGCCGGGTTGGGCTCTTCGGCGTCGGTGAGGAAGGGCAGCGGCTTGTCGGCGCCGGCGTCGAGGGTGCGCAGCACGACCTTCGCGGGCTGCTCGGCGGTGCCACGGGCCGCGAAGGCCTCGAAGACCTCGCGGTAGGCGGATACCTGCTCCTCGTGTCCGGGCTCGGAGTCGCGGTCGAAGAACAGGAACTCGGTGCGGAACAGCCCCACACCTTGGGCGCCCGCCTCGGCGGCGGCCCGGGCATCGGCTCCGTTGCCCACGTTGGCCAGCAGCGGCAGGGCGGTGCCGTCGGCCAGGCGACCGTCGCCGTCGAACGCGGCGATCTGGGCCCGGCGCTCCCGATGGGCCTGCACCTCGGCTTTCAGCTCGTCGGTGACGGAGGTGTCGATGACGCCGGCGGCGCCGTCGACGTGCACTTCGGTGCCGTCCGGGATCTGCAGCACGCCCGGGGCGGCCACCACAGCAGGCAGGTCAAGGGACCGGGCGATGATGGCGGTGTGGGACTGCGGACCGCCTTCCTGGGTGACCAGGGCCAGGACCTTCTCCGGGTCCAGGGTGGCGGTGTCGGCGGGCGCGAGGTCCTCGGCCAGCAGGATGAACGGAGTCTCGCTGTGGGGGATGCCCGGGGGCGTGACGCCCCGCAGCTGGGCGATGACCCGGTCGCGCACGTCACGGACGTCGCGCTGCCGCTCGGCCATCTTTCCACCGAGTGCTGCCAGCATCTGGGTGACCTCCGCGGCCGCCTCGTAGAAGGACCGCTCCTCGGTCTTGCCCCCGGAGATGCGCTTGATCGCGGCCTTCTTCAGCATCGAGTCGGTGGCCATCAGGGCGGTCGCCTCGAGCACCCCTTTGGCGTCGCCGGCGGCCTCGGCGGCCCGGGCGCGCAGCTGCTCGGCCACCGCGGCGGTGGCCGCCTCCAGGGACTCCACAGCGCTGGCCTCGGAGATGCCGGAGTCCCGCGGGGAGTTCTCCGGCTCGGCGATCGCGTCCGGCATGGACAGCACCGGTCCGACGGCGCGCCCGGGGCAGACCCCGACCCCGGTGAACCGGGTGCCGGGCAGCGTGCTCGCCTGGTCAGCGGGGGCGGAGGGGAGGTTCTCGGGGGAGGTCATGGGTGAATCCTAGGTGGTGCGGGTCGGGTGCGGGGACGCGGGGCGGCCGTCTGTGCGCTCGCGCGGCGGCCGTCTGTGGGCCCGGCGGGCCGATGGCCGACCGCTCCGGTGAGACTCCGGGGCGGCCGGCCATCGGGCGCGGGGGTCAGGCGGTGGCGGTCGCCGGCTCGGCGGCGGCCGGTGCGCCGGGCAGGCTGCGCCGGGTCCACCGCTTCAGGGCGATGACGCAGAGGGCCGTGACCACGGCACCGGCCAGGACGGCCAGGATGAACAGCACGAACGAGTCGATCGCGAAGAACACGAAGGCTCCGCCGTGCGGGGCCAGCGAGGTGATGCCGAAGGCCATGGTCAGCGCCCCGGTGACGGCGCCGCCGGCCATCGCAGAGGGCAGCACCCGCAGCGGGTCGGCCGCGGCGAATGGGATGGCGCCCTCGGAGATGAAGGCTGCGCCCAGCAGCACTGCGGTCTTGCCGTTCTCCCGCTCCACCGGGGTGAACAGCCGCCGGTCCAGGAAGGTGGCCAAGGCCAGGCCCAGCGGCGGAACCATGCCGGCGGCCATGACCGCGGCCATGATCATCAGCGGCCCCGGGTTGTCGGCCACGGACCCCGCGGAGATGCCGGCGACCGCAAAGGAGTAGGCGACCTTGTTGATCGGTCCACCCAGGTCGATGCACATCATCAGGCCCAGGACGACACCCAGCAGGACGGCGGCCGTGCCGGTCATCCCGGACAGCCAACTCTCCAGGGACGCGGTCAGACTGGCGATGGGTCCGCCCAGCAGCAGGAACATCAGGCCGGAGGAGACCAGAGTGGCGATGAGCGGGATGATCACCACCGGCATCAGTCCGGCGAGCCAGCGGGGGACCTCCAGACGGCGGAACCCGGCGGCGACGGCGCCGGCCAGCACACCGCCGACGATGCCGCCGATGAACCCGGCGTCCATGGACACGGCGACCATGCCGGCGGTGAAGCCCGGGGCGATGCCGGGGCGGTCAGCCATGCCGTAGGCGATGTAGCCCGAGAGAGCTGGCACCAAGAACCCCATCGAGGTGGCGCCGATGGTGAACGCGACGGCGCCGAGGTACGTGAGGAGGCCGCCGTCGGGGAGATTGAACAGAGTATTGCCGAACACGACGTCGTCGGCGACGTCCGTGATGTCATGGCCGCCCAGAAGGAAGCCCAGGGCGATGAGCAGACCGCCCGCGGCGACGAACGGGATCATGTAGGAGACACCGGTCATCAGCACACGCTGGGTCTTTTTGCCGAAGCTCTCCTCAGCCCCGGAATGTGACTCCTCGCCGGACTCTTCAGCGGAGACGCGCGGGGCGGAGGGGTCGTCCACGGCCGCCAGGGCCCGGTCGATCAGCGCGGCGGACTCGTCGATGCCGCGCTTGACGGGCACGTGCACCACGGGCTTGCCGGCGAAGCGGGCCTTGTCCCGGACGTCGACGTCGACGGCGAAGATCACCGCGTCGGCACCGGCGACGACGTCGGCGGGCAGGGCGGTGGCCCCGGCAGAGCCCTGGGTCTCCACATGGATCTCCACGCCCTTCTCCTCGGCGGCCTGCTTCAGGGCGTCGGCGGCCATGTAGGTGTGGGCGATCCCCGTGGGACAGGCGGTCACGGCCACGATCCGGCGGCCCCCGGAGGTGGCCGAAGCAGCCGTGCCTGCGGCTGCGGCCGGGGCGGTGTCGGCGGGCGCACCCGCAGCCCCCTCGAGCTCGGCCACGGCAGGAGCGACGGCCTCGGTGACCCGGTCCACCACCCCCTGGGAGTCCTCGGCCTCGCGCAGGGCGGCGACGAAGTCCTTCTTGACCAGGGAGCGGGCCAGGGCGGCGAGGATCTTCAGATGAGCCTTGTCGGCGCCGTCGGGGGCGGCGATGAAGAACACCAGGTCGGCAGGGCCGTCCTTGGCGCCGAAGTCCACCGGCTCGGGCAGTCGGGCGAAGGCCAGGGTGGCCTCCGTGACGGCCGAGGTGCGGCAGTGGGGGATCGCCACGCCGCCGGGCATACCGGTGGCGGACTTCTCCTCGCGTGCCCAGGCGTCGGCCACCAGGGTCTCGGCGGCCGCGGTACGACCTGCCTGCTGGATGCGGGAGGCGAGCTGCTCGATGACCTCTCGCTTCGCGCTGCTGCGGATCTCGTCGAGGCTGACGAGCTCCGGGGTGATGATGCTCTTCATGGCGGGTCCCTCGCAGTTCGGGTGCGGTGTTCCGGGGTGGTGTTCCAGGGATGGATCCGGCTGACGCGGGGTCAGACGGAGAGTGGCTCCACGACGACGACGTCGAGGTCGAGATCATCCGGGGTCGGCATGACCGATCCGGGGAGTGCGGCGGCGGCACGGCCCTGGGCTGCGGCCTGCCGAAGCCGGCCGGCAGGACCTTGGCCCTGCTGAGCGGCCAGCAGCAGCCCGGCCAGGGAGGCGTCGCCGGCGCCGACGGTGGAGCGGGCGAGAAGCTCCGGGCCCCAGGCCCGCAGCACCTCGTCGCCAGGGCGGTCGGGGACGAGCAGGGCGCCGTGGGCGCCCAGGGTGACCAGGGCGGTGCGCACGCCGTGGTCCTGGGCGATACGGACCAGGCGGAGCACTTCGGCCGGGCGGCTCTCCAGCTCCTCGGGCTCCATGGTGCGGCCGTCGGAGAAGCGGGGGCTGGAGCCGGTGAGCAGGGTGACCAGCTCCAGCAGCTCCTCACCGTTGGGCTTGATCAGGTCCGGCTCGGCGGCCACGGCTCGGGCGAGCGCCGGACCGGAGGAGTCCAGGGCGATCTGCGGAGCCTCCGGCCCGAGGTTCCTTCGCAGCCGCCCGATGACCTGGGCGTAGAAGTCGACGGGCACGCCCGGGGGCAGCGAGCCGGCCAGGGCCGCCCAGCTGGCGCCCTCGGCGGCGTCCAGGGCGAGGGAGAGCAGCGCCTCGGTCCGGACCTCGTCGAAGGCTGGGCCGGGCTCGTTGATCTTCGTGGTGGTGCCTGCCGGATCGGTGACGGTGATGTTGGTGCGCAGCGCTTCGCTCAGGGACAGGCCACGATGCGGGACGCGCAGCTGGGTGAGCGCGGTGAGCACTGGGTCAGTGTGGTCTCCGGGGAGGACCGCCAGGGTCTCCTGCCCGGCGGCGACCAGGGCGCGCGAGATGTTCACGCCTTTGCCACCGGGTTCGGTGGAGGTTCGGACGGCGCGCTGCACGGCCCCCGGAGCCAGGGGGGCGTCCAGTTCGACGGTCTTGTCGAGACTGGGGTTCGGAGTCAGGGTGAGGATCATCGCGGCACCGCCACGACGACGGTCACATCGGCGGCGTCCAGGGCGTCCTGCAGCCCGGGGTCGGGCTCGGCGTCGGTGATGAGCACGGAGATCTCCTTCAGCTGGGCGAAGCGGACGAGGGTGGAGCGGCCGAGCTTGGAGGAGTCAGCCAGCAGCACGGAGGTGCGGGCTGCGCGGATCAGGGCGGCTTTCATGGCTGCTTCGGCGGCGTCCGGGGTGGAGAGGCCGAACTCGGCGTCGATCCCGTTGGTGCCGATGAATGCGACGTCGGCCTGGCGGCCGGCCAGCGTCTCCAGGGCGCGGTCACCGACGACGGCGCCGGTGAGCCCCCGCACCTGACCGCCGAGGATCTCCAGGTCGACGGCGGTGACGTCGCTGAGCTTCTGGGCGATCGGCACGGCGTTGGTGATCACCACGCGGGACTCGGCCGGGCCGGCGTCGCGTGACTCGGCGGCGATGAGGTCGGCCAGCGCTTCGGTGGAGGTGCCGGCGTCCATCATCAGGGAGCCGGTGCCGACGGGAGGCAGGAAGTCGACGGCGGCCCGAGCGATGGCCTGCTTCTGCGCGGCGCGGCTGGCCTGCCGGTCCCGCCAGGAGGTCTCGGTGCGAGAGGAGGGGGAGGCGGGGACTGCACCGCCGTGGACCCGGCGGAGGGCTCCGGCGTTCTCCAGGTGGTCCAGGTCCCTGCGGACGGTCTCGCGGGTGACGGACAGATCTTCGGCGATCTGCTGGACCGTCACGGTGCCGTGGGTGCGAAGGTGGGCCAGGATGCGGTCGTGGCGCTCGGGTGCGAGCAGGGCCATCGTGTCCTCCGATCTGGCGGGTGCTGCCGGTGGGGCGGGTCACGGAGCCGGTGGCTCCTGGAAGTGCCCGTGAGTGTGATTCTACCCACGTTCGTTGGGATTTACCAGACTTTATCTGTGTTTTTCTGTGCTCGCAACGTGGGCCGTTGGGAGTTCACCCGGCCCGACGCGGAGGATTCGCCCGTGTCTCGGCGGCGAGGCGGCGTCGTTCTGCACACCAGAATCACGTCTGCCCCATCAGATGTGGTGAGGCAGACGTGATGTGATGGTGCAGATCGTCCGGCGGGGGCGATCAGGAAGGATCCGGCCCATGGCGTGGAGCATCGAGCTGCTGGCCGCTGCGCACCGGGACCGCCTGCTGAGCTTCGAGGAGCGCAACCGCGAGTACTTCGCCCAGTCCATCCCGGATCGCGGCGACGACTTCTTCGCGCAGTTCGACCACCGGCTGCAGGTGCTGCTGGAGGCGCAGGACGCAGGGATAGACCTGTTCCATGTGATCCTCGGTCCCGAAGGCGGGCAGCCGATCATCGGCCGGATCAACCTGACCGACGTCGACGCCGGCGGTGCGAGCCTCGGATACCGGGTGGCGGAGGCCGCCGCAGGACGCGGCGTGGCTACTTGGGCGGTGGGACGGATCTGCGAGCTGGCCGTCGGCTCCTACGGGCTGTGCACTCTCACCGCGGAGGTGTCCCATGGGAACGTGGCCTCCCGGCGGGTGCTGGAGCGCAACGGGTTCCGGGTCCAGGGCTCGGCCAGCTGGGACGGCGGCACCGGGGTGCGTCTCCTGCGCAGCCTCTGAGCGCACTGCCCCGTATGAGGGCGCAGGTCTTGTCGTCGAGTCGGTCTCCGGTTCCGGCGGCAGACGGAATGGCCGCGGAGCGCATCACGGACGTGGAGGGGGAGCATCGTGGAGACCATGCAGGCTCAGTCGGACTGATCATCGCCCGGCGACGCCACCGCCTCCTCCGAAGGAACCGGCGGAGAACCCCGGCGATCCTGTTGAACCCGCGCCGGAGGAACTGTGCGAGGCGCCGATCGTATGCTGCATGCTTGTGGCCAGCAGAAACCAGCTGCCGGCCGAGAGGCCCTGGGGGCGGAGGGTGCTGTCACCGGCTGCGGCGGAGCCTTCGGCGATCGCGGCCCAGCGTTTCGCCTCGCCCAGAGCCATGGCGTACGGCAGCTGCGAAGTGATCTGATCCGGCGTCAGCTCGGAGGTCGGTCCCGTGCCGTCGGAGGTCTCGACGACGGCGGCCTGAGCGGCCTGCAGTCCGCGCAGCTGCTCCACGTGGGCCCGGCCGAGTGCAGTGCGTCGGGTGCCCATCGTCGCGGTCGCCGCCCAGAGGACCCCCAGCAGGAGGAGGGCCCCGGTGATCCCGGTGAGCAGCAGGCTCAGCGAGGTCGGCATGGTCAAGGCCCAGGCGAGGATCGTCACGACGAGCAGCACCGTGATGCCGGCGGCCGCGGTCCAGTCCCACAGGCTGCCTGCTCCGCCCAACCGCCGACTGAGCAGGTGCCGCGCGTCGAAGCAGGCCAGGGCCTTCGCCTGGGCCTTCTGTGCCGCGGTGGAGAACTCATCGCCCAGCTCGGAAAGTCGGATCGGTTCGCCGTCCCCTTCGGCGTCGAGGGCCGCGAGAAGATCCTGCTCATCGTCGGGCAGGCCGCTCCGGTCGGCGATCGTGGTGGAGGCCAGCCAGTCGCGGCTGTCGTCGTCGTGCTCGGCAGTCGTCTCCTCCAGGTGGAGGTGGCCGCGGGCGGCCAGATCCACCAGCGTGAGTGTGGTGAAGTCGGCCGGAAGAAACAGGGCGGACTTCCTCCAGAGCAGGGCTGCCTCGTAGGGGCTCAGGTCGTCCGGCACCGCATGACGGGGGACGGCCGGGGGCTCCTGCTCCAGGCGCGCGATCCCCAGAGTGGCCCCTGGCTCCGGGAGCGCTCCGGGAGCGAGGAGGGGGAAGTGCTCATCGCGGCCGGAGCGGCGCCGCAGCAGGAAGATTCCGGCGACGGCGGCGACCCCCGCGGCCGCCGCGGCCCACCAGGCCTGCAGCACCGCGTGGCCGATGCGGTCCGAGACCGGGGCGATGGTGTCGGCGAGACGCTCTGAGGCGGTGGGCTCCGCATAGACCGGAGTCGCTGCCGAGAAGGTGCCTTCCGGGACGGTGACCTCCACGCCCTGCCACCCGCCCGGCTCCAGGGTCGTGGCCGTGGCGGTCATCGTCTCGCCGTCGATCTCTGCCGGACAGGGGCGGCCGTCGTCCAGGTCGGAGTCGGTGCCCTGCCAGCAGGCGCCGTCGAGTATCTCCTCCGGTGCGGTGACCTCGGTGGTGACCCGCTCGATGGAGACGTCCTGGTCCGGACCGGCGACGATCCAGTCCCAGGACGAGGGGTTGACGGCACCATGGACGGTGTAGCTGAGCTCATAGGTCTGCAGTCCGGTGCGAGTGTCCTCGGACCCTTCCGGAGCCCCGAGGCTGAGCTGGAGGGCGTCCCTCGACTCCTCGATGTCCGCGACGGCGGCGGGCGCTCCGGTGGGGCTGGTCAGGGCGAAGTCCTCATAGTCGACGACGCGGGGTCCTTCGTCGGAGGGCATCTGGGTGCTCAGCGTGCGGAAGAAGCCCAGGCCCTCTCGCTCACCGAAGTCCCAGTCGTAGGTCTCCTTCACGTGCATCACCCCGTCCTCGTCGAGGTCGATGCTGATGGACAGATCCCGGACCACATCATCGGTGGGATCGCCGGACGCCGCTGCGGCCGGCGCGGGCAGAAGGGCGGCGGCCAGGCCCAGCATGACGACGGCGGGACCAGCTGTCAGGGTGCGCAGAGCGTGCATGTCGGCCAGCTTAGAGAAACGCCTGGGGTGGGGGATCATCCGCGGGGAGTATTCCGCAGACGGACAGAGCGCGTGATCCTCGTCTGCCAAGGTAGCGTCGCCGCGGCCTACCACCAAGCCGCCCGTCGCAGGAGGCTTCTATACTGTACGTATCCGTCACCTAAGGAAGGACGTCGTCCCCCGTGGACTGTGATCAACCGTCGGCCGCCCGCCATCTGCATCGGGCGGCCATGTTGCACCGTTCGGGCCTCCAGCCCACTCCCGTCATCTCTCAGGGGAGGTTTTCGGCTCAGGGTGCCGGGACCTCCGACTGGGCAATCGAGGGCGGCAGTCGATGACGACCCTCCTCCTGCTGCTGGTGGGATGCCTGGTCATCCTGCTGATCATCGCCGCCAACGCCTACTTCGTGGCCCAAGAGTTCGCCTACATGTCGGTGGACCGGAACCAGCTGAGGACGCGTGCCGCGAGTGGTGAGGTTGCGGCCGCGAAGGCGCTGAAGGTCACCAACCGCACATCGTTCATGCTCTCCGGCGCCCAACTGGGCATCACCGTGACTGGACTGCTCGTCGGCTACGTCGCAGAACCCCTTGTGGGTGAGGCGCTGGGGGACCTGTTCGGACTGGTCGACGTCCCCCGGGCCGCGGCCGTCGGCGCCGGAACCGTGGTGGCCCTCGCCGTCTCGACAGTGGTACAGATGATCTTCGGCGAGCTCTTCCCCAAGAACTACGCGATCGCGAACCCCACAGTACTTGCCTTGAGGCTCGCCGGATCCACGCATCTGTATCTGGTGGCGTTCGGGTGGCTCATCACGTTCTTCGACCGGTCGGCCAACGTGCTCCTGCGTCTGCTCGGGATTCAGCCCGTTCATGATGTCGACTCCACAGCCGATGCCGATGACCTGGAACAGATCGTCGACGATTCGCGACAGAGCGGAGATCTCCCGGAGGATCTGTTCCTCGTGCTCGACCGTCTGTTGGACTTCCCTGACCATGATGTGGAGCACGCCATGATTCCTCGTTCTCGGGCGGGCGTCGTCACGCCTGAGACCACGATCGACGGCGTTCGTGAGCTCATGGCTCGGGAGCACACCCGCTATCCGGTCATCGATGAGTCAGACGCCCCGGTAGGGGTGGTTCATCTCCTCGATGTCCTCGCCGCAGAGCAGCCGTGGAACAGGCCGGTCTCGGATCTCATGAGGCCTCCTGTCATCCTGCCGACATTGATGACTATGCCTGACGCCGTCGATGAACTTCGACGCCAGCGGACACAGTTCGCGTGTGTGATCGATGAGTATGGTGGGTTCGCGGGCGTGATCTCTCTGGAGGATCTCGCTGAGGAGGTCCTCGGTGAGCTGACTGATGAGCATGATGAGGAGATCCCCCTGGACATCGTGTCCGTTGCTGAGTCGACGTGGCACGTCAACGGATCTGTGCATGTCGATGAGGTGGAACGGGCGATCGGATATGATCTGCCACGGGGCGACTTCGAGACGCTGTCGGGTCTCATCATCCACGTCTCTGGGGGATTGCCTGCTCCAGGTGACCGCGTGCGGATTGATCTGCACAGCGGCGCAGTGCCCCTGACCGGAGCGACGCCGGTGCTGCGCTTCCTCGAGGCGGATATCAGATCCCTCGACCGCCACGTGCCGCACTCCGTCGTCCTCGAGCTCAGGGAGGAGACGCTGTGACTGAGTGGCTGATTCCAACGATCGCCACAGTGGTGGTCATCGCGCTGTCGGCGTTCTTCGTCGTCATCGAGTTCTCTCTGCTGGCCGCGCGGCGGCACCGCCTGGAGACGAAGTCTCAGCACAGCGCCTCGGCCCGCGCGGCGATCCGAGGTCTGGACCAGCTCACGCTGATGCTTGCCGCCGCGCAGCTGGGCATCACAGCCTGCACATTCGCCCTCGGCGCTGTGACCAAGCCGGCAGTCCATCATCTGCTGATGCCGGTGTTCGGCTTCCTGCCCGCATGGGTCGCTGACGCTGTGAGCTTCGGATTGGCGCTGCTGCTGGTGACGTTCCTGCATCTAGTGGTCGGGGAGATGGCGCCCAAGTCCTGGGCGATCGCCGATCCGGAGCGCTCCGCGACTCTCGTCGCCCTGCCGGCCCAGGTGATCGTGTCGATCCTGGGTCCCCTGCTGCGGGCCATCAACGGCTTGGCCAACCGTCTGGTCGCAGCGGCGGGTGTCGAGCCTGTGGATCGGGCCGCCGTCGCCGGCTACGACTCAGACACCATTCGCACCCTGGTGGAACGGTCCACGAAGGCCGGAACGCTGGACCGGGAGTCCGGGCGCCAGATCTCGGATCTGCTGGCCCTTGGCGTGCAGACAGTGGATGACGTCGTCGAGTCCCCGCAGCAGGCTGTGCCCACGCTTCGCGACGGGGCCACGATGGCGGAGGTGCAGGAAGCGTGTCGGGCGTCCGGGAGGCTGAGGGTGCTGGTGGGGCGCTCCGGGACCGCTGGCCTCGGGGTGGTCCACGTGCGCGACACCCTGCGCGCGCGGCCTGAGGAGCCTGCCGAGCGCGTGGCACGCAAGCCGCTTCTGATGGTGTCCGGGACCACTGTCTTCGACGCCCTCCAGGAGATGCGAGCCGCCGGTGAGCAATTCGCCGTGGTGCGGGCCCCTGGAAAGACGGTCGGCATCATCACGTGGAAGGACATCTTGGACCAGATCTGGCCCGGAGCGTCCAGAACTCGGTGACACGTGCTCCGTTCGTCCGTCGTCGGACGAGGTGTGGAGTGGCGGCGTCATCGGGTGCGCGTGCGCGATGACTGGACGCACGAGCGGACCGGCGTCGCCCATCGAAACCTTCGCCGAGCATGAGAAGAGCCCCGATCCCTGGCGTTCCAGGGTTCGGGGCTTTCCTCATCGGTGCGCCCATAGGGATTCGAACCCCAGACCTTCGGTTCCGTAGACCGACGCTCTATCCAGCTGAGCTATAGGCGCATCTTCTGTTGTCCGCCGATCCCGCTGTCGCGATCTCGACCAGAAAGACTATACACGGGTGCCGGAGGGAGGGCAAAATCGTCGGCTCAGACGTGGCGATCCTCACGAAAATCGGTTCACTCCGCACCTGGTGACCACTATGTGGACTTTCGGTGCGTGGCGGGGATCGCGGACCAGTACAGTGGAAGGTATCCGGTCCCTCAAGGCCTCGACGGGCTCGGTGTCCACGATGAGGTGAACACCAGCCGGCGCGCGTCACCGTCGACGCACGATGTCCGCCGTCGTCGCCGCACACAGGAGTGCGATTGAGCGGGCCGTGCACTGAAGAACCCAATGGAGGGAAACGATGGTCGACACCGTTGCAAAGGCGCCCGGTGCGGAGGACATCCAGGCGGATGCCCCCACGACACACGAGAAGCTGATCCAGTTCGTCAGCGACATCGCAGAACTGACCACGCCGGATCGGATCCACTGGGTGGACGGCAGCGATGCGGAATATGGCCAGCTGACTGATGAGCTCGTCCAGTCGGGCACGTTCACCCGGCTCACCAGCCCCGACTTCCCCGACTCCTTCGCGGCCTTCTCTGACCCCGCAGACGTCGCCCGGGTGGAGTCCCGCACCTTCATCTGCTCGGAGAACGAGCGCGACGCCGGTTTCACCAACAACTGGGTGGACCCCGCGGAGATGCGCTCTACGCTGGCCGGAGTGTTCGACGGCGCCATGCGCGGTCGAACGATGTACGTGATCCCCTTCGTCATGGGCCCGCTCGACGCCGAGGACCCCAAGTTCGGCGTGGAGGTCACGGACTCCGCCTACGTGGTGACCTCGATGCGGATCATGGCCCGCATCGGCACCGACGTGCTGCGCCGCATGGAGGAGCTCGACGCGTTCTTCGTCCCCGCCGTGCACTCGGTGGGCGCCCCGCTGGCTCCGGGTCAGCAGGACGTCCCGTGGCCCTGCAACGAGGAGAAGTACATCGTCCACTTCCCGGAGACCCGGGAGATCTGGTCCTACGGCTCCGGCTACGGCGGCAACGCCCTGCTGGGCAAGAAGTGCTACGCGCTGCGCATCGCCTCGGCCATGGCCCGGGACGAAGGCTGGCTGGCCGAGCACATGCTCATCCTCAAGCTCACCAGCCCTGAGGGCCGCAGCTACTTCATCTCCGGGGCCTTCCCCTCGGCCTGCGGCAAGACCAACCTCGCGCTGATCGACCCCACGCTGGAGGGCTGGACCGCCGAGACCCTCGGGGACGACATCACCTGGATCCGTCCCGGCAAGGACGGCGAGTTCCGGGTGGTCAATCCGGAGGCCGGCTACTTCGGCGTGGCCCCCGGCACCGGGTGGCACACCAACGCCAATGCGATGCGCGCCATCGCCAAGGGCAACTCCATCTTCACCAACTGCGCGCTCACCGACGACGGCGGCGTCTGGTGGGAGGGCATGACGGAGGAGCCGCCGTCGCACCTGATCGACTGGCAGGGCAAGGAGTGGACTCCCGACGCCGACAGGCCGGCGGCCCACCCCAACGCCCGGTTCTGCACGCCGATCGATCAGACCGACATGCTGGCGGAGGAGTACTACTCCCCGGACGGCGTGAAGTTGGACGCCATCCTCTTCGGCGGCCGCCGCAAGACCACCGTCCCGCTGGTCACCGAGTCCCGGGACTGGAACCACGGGATCTTCTTCGGCGCCACGCTCTCCTCGGAGACCACCGCCGCCGCCGAAGGTGCGGTCGGCCAGGTCCGCCGGGACCCGATGGCGATGCTGCCGTTCATCGGCTACGACGCCGGCGACTACCTCAACCACTGGGTGCGGGTGTCCGGCAAGGCCGACCCGGAGAAGCTGCCCAAGATCTTCCTGGTCAACTGGTTCCGGCGCAACCGCGACGGCCGCTTCGCCTGGCCCGGCTTCGCGGAGAACTCCCGGGTACTCAAGTGGGTGGTGGAGCGCATCGAAGGCCGCGGCGAAGCCGTGGAGACCCCGATCGGCCTCACCCCGACCCCGGAGGCGCTGGACACCACCGGTCTCGACATCAGCGCCGAGGACCTCCATGACGCGCTGTGGGTGGACCCGCAGGAATGGACCGCCGAACTGGCCGACATCGAGCAGTGGTTCGACCGCTTCGGGGAGTCGCTGCCGGAGTCCATCCAGGCGGAGCTGCAGCAGCTGCGCGACCGCGTCGGAGACTGACGCCCTCGCGGAGACGCGGACTCTACGATGCCCGGTGCCGGACCATGACACGTCCGGCACCGGGCATCGTCGTGCGGGGCCCCTGGGTGCGGCCTTCTCGGAGCTCCGAGGTGACCCCGCACGGCCGGAGCTGACGACCGGAGCCTGCCGGGGTGATGTGACAGCGTCGTGTCGAGCGACCTCGGCGGCGTGGAGGCCCCGCATCACACGGATCCACCACGATGGTAGGCACCTCCGCGGCGCCCTCGATGACGGATTCACCGTATGTCTTAGGTGAACCTATGCTTGATTGAGTAAGATGCAGATGTGCAAAATGACCCCGTGCAGTCGAACCTCACGCGCCTGAACTCGGCGCCGACGTCCCGGACCTCGCTCCGCGCCAGCGAGGTGTCCGTGTCCTACGGCCCCCACCGTATCGTCCACGGCGTCGACGTCGAGCTGCTGCCCGGCGGCGTCACCGCGCTGATCGGTCCCAACGGCAGCGGCAAGACCACGCTGCTGCGCGGCATGTGCCGGCTGGCCGACACCGAGGGCCAGGTGAGCCTCGACGACGTCGACATCACCAGCTTCTCTCCCCGCAGCTTCGCCAAGCGGCTCACCATCCTCGCCCAGCAGCGCCCCACGCCCACGGGGCTGACGGTGGCCGAGGTGGTCGAGCTCGGACGTCATCCGCATCGGGGCCGGTTCCGCCGCACCGACCCCGGGGGCGCGGAGGCGGTCGACCGGGCACTGGCCCTCGCCGGACTGGAGGAGCTGTCCCACCGGCCGGTCACCGAGCTCTCCGGCGGCCAGCTGCAGCGGGTCTGGCTGGCCACCTGCCTGGCCCAGCAGACCGACGTGCTGCTGCTGGACGAGCCCACCACCTTCCTGGACCTGAAGCACCAGTTGAGTCTGCTGGACCTCATCCGGGACCTCGCCGACGTCCACGGCCTGACCATCGGCGTGGTCCTGCATGACCTGGAGCAGGCCGCCGACATCGCCGACCACGTGGTCCTCCTCCACGAGGGTGAGGTCGTCTCCGCCGGGCCCCCGGCGGCGGTGATGACCTCGGAGCGGCTCACCGAGGTCTATCGCGTGCCGATCGACGTCATGCCCCTGCCCGAGGGCGGGCTGGCCGTCCGGGCCCGGCGCGCCGGACGCCACGGTCGCCGCCTCGACGATCGGCCCGCGGCCCAGTCCGTGGCCGTCCCGGCCTGATCTCACGCAGAACCTCCCGCACCCGGTCAGGCCGCCTCGTGCTGCCGTGGCCGGCTGCGGGCGTCGCACCCGAGCAGCCCTGACCCTTCACTGTTCCGAAAGGACACCATGACCCTCACCGACACCTCTTCCGCCCGTTGGCTGCTCTCCCTGGCGGCGATCGGATCCCTGGCGCTGACCGCCTGCGGCACCACCGACGTCGACACCGACGACGACGGCGGCGCCGACGCCGAGTCCGGACCGGTCACCGTCACCGACCACTCCGGCGAGGAGATCACCCTCGACGCTCCCGCCCAGCGCGTCGTCACTCTCGAATGGGCCCAGACCGAGAACGTCGCTCTGCTCGGCGGCAACCTCGTGGGCGTGGCCGACCTGGAGGGCTATGAGGCCTGGGCCTCCGCCGCGGAGATCGACGACGAGGACGTCGTCGACGTCGGTCTGCGGACCGAGCCCAGCATCGAAGCCATCGGCCAGGCGAATCCGGACCTCATCATCGGTGCCGAGGAGTCCGTGCCGGACGGCATGCTCGAGGATCTGGAGGAGATCGCCCCGGTGGTGCTCCAGGAGTCCGCCGACGCCGGCGACCCGCTGGGCCACATGGAGCGCACGTTCTTCCAGGTCGGGGAGCTGATCGGTGCGCAGGACGAGGCCGAACAGGTCTGGGACGACTATGAGCAGACCCTCGCCGACGCCCGCGAGACCCTCGCCGAGGCCGACGCCGAGGACACCCCCTTCGTGGTCGTCTACCCCTCGGTGGAGGGCAACACCGCCACCTTCCGGCTCCACGGTCCCGGGGCGATGGTCAGCGCCGTCGGTGAGGAGATCGGCCTGGCCCCGGCCTGGGAGGAGGAGGGCGACGCCGGCTGGGCGATCAGCTCCTCCGACGTCGAGGGCCTGACCGCACTGCCGGAGGACACCGAGTTCTTCTGGTGGACCGCCTCCACCGAGCCGGAGGACCCCTTCGCCCCGCTGGAGGACAACTCCACCTGGAACTCGCTGGGCTTCGTGGAGAACGACCGCATGCACGTCATCGAGCGCACCTGGCTCTACGGCGGTCCCGGCTCGGCCATGCAGTGGACCGACCAGCTCGCTGAGACCGTCGCCGACGACGCCTGAGCGCAGCTGCGGCTTCGACTGACACGAGACGACGGCGGACACCTGTGACCCAGCAGAAGGACGCTCTGGCGGTGCGCACCAGTGCCGCCGCCGAGCGCGGCACCCCCGCGAAGGCCCGTTCCCTGGTGCTGCTCACCCTGGCGGCAGGGCTGGGGCTCCTGGTGGTGCTCTCCGCGGTGCACCTGACCCAGGGCACCTCCGGGGTCAGCGCCCGGGACCTGCTGTCCGCCGTCGTCACCGGTGAGGATGCCCAGCTCACCTCCATCGCGTTGGACTCGCGCCTGCCGCGGCTGGTGGGCGGGCTCGTGGTGGGCGTGGTGCTGGGCATCGCCGGCTGCGCGCTGCAGGCCATGACCCGCAACCCGCTGGCCTCCCCGGACACGCTGGCCGTCAACGCCGGGGCGCACCTGGCGCTGACCACGGCGGCGGCCTTCGGGCTGTCGCTGCCGCTGCTGAGCTCCGCCGCCCTGGCCTTCGTCGGGGGCTTCGCCGCCGCGGGACTGGTGCTGGCGCTGACCGGCTTCTCCGAGTCCGCGCCCATCCGCCTGGTGCTGGCCGGCACCGTGGTGGCCATGGGGCTGGCCTCGGTGACCTCGGCGCTGCTGATGATCCACGCCCAGTCCACCCAGGGGCTGTTCCTGTGGGGATCCGGCACCCTGAACCTCTCCGGGATCGGCGCGGTGCTGCGCCTGCTGCCGGTGGTGCTCGTGGCCCTGGCCGTACTGGTGGTGCTGTCCCGGGCCACCGATGTGCTCTCCCTGGGCAGCGACACCGCCCAGTCGATGGGCGTGCGCGTCGGCCTGGTCCGCGGCGGGCTGTTGGTCTGCTCGGTGCTGCTCGCCTCCTCCGCGGTGACCATGGTGGGGCCGTTGGGCTTCGTGGGGCTGTGCGCCCCGGCCATCGTGCGGCTGCTGTCCACCCGGGTGATCCGCTTCGGCCGCTTCGGCTGGGCCATGGCCGGCTCCGGCCTGCTCGGGGCCCTGATCGTCCTCGGAGCTGACGTCGGGGTGCGGGCGATCTTCCTGGGCGGCATCTTCGGCTTCACGGATCTCAACCTGGCGGTCGGCATCCCCACCGGGGTGGTGACCTCCCTGATCGGGGCCGTGTTCCTGGTGGTGCTCGCGCTGCGCATGCGCAGCGGCGGCAGCAGCCAGGAGATCGCGGCCCTGGGACTGCCGTCGGGGGTGCGGCTGTCCCGGCGGATCGCCGTCGTCGTCACCGTGGGCGTGCTGCTGGTGGGGCTGGTGGCCGCCGGCATGCTGCTGGGCGACTGGTGGCTGCGCCTGGGTGACCTGGCGATCTGGCTGCAGGGGCAGGCTCCGCGGGCCATCGAGATCTCGCTGGACTTCCGGGCACCGCGCGTGGCGGCCGCTCTGCTGGCCGGCGCGGTGCTGGCGGTGGCCGGCGGACTGGTGCAGACCGTGACGCGGAATCCGCTGGCCGAACCCGGCATCCTCGGTGTCGCGGCCTCCGGAGGAGCGGGTGCGGTGATCGCGCTGATCGTGCTGCCGGCCTCCTCAGCGTGGACCATGTCTGCGGGCGCCGCGGCGGGCGCGGTCCTGGCCGGGCTGATCGTCTTCTCGCTGGCCAGCTCGCGCACCAGCGCCCCGGAGACGGTGGTGCTGGTGGGCATCGGCGTGATGACCGCCGCACAGGCGATCACCCAGCTGCTCATCGCCACCACGCACCCGCACAATCAGGCCATGGCGATCTCCTGGCTCGGCGGGTCCACCTTCGGCACCGCCTGGCGGGATCTGGGGCCGATGCTGGTCGTGCTGGTGCTCGCCGTGCCGCTGCTGGTGGCGCTGCGCCGGGAGCTGGACCTGGTGGGCATCGACGACGTCACCCCGCGGATCCTCGGAGTCTCCCTGCCGGTGGTGCGCGGCACGGCGCTGAGCATCGCGGTGCTGCTGGCCGCCGTCGCGGTGATCGCCGTCGGGGTGATCAGTTTCGTCGGACTGGCCGCCCCGCACCTGGCGCGAATGCTGGTGGGCCGGGAGCATCGGTGGTTCCTGCCGGTCTCCGCCATGCTCGGCGCAGCGCTGGTCTCGCTGTCGGACACCTTCGGACGGACCGTCATCGCACCCGATCAGCTGCCGGCGGGCCTGGTGGTCGCGGTCATCGGCCCGCCGTACCTGCTGTGGCTGCTCAAGCGGTCCACCTCCCGCACCACACGGGCGACGACGCCGTCGCGGACCTGAGCACCCGCCGCAGCCGGACGGCGCCGGACGGCGCCGGTCGTCGCCGATGAAGCCCGTCACGTCGGGTCGGCTAGAGTCTGAGGGGAGAAGCGGACCCGCGGCGAGGATGTGAGGGTGGGACATGCCGGAGACGATGCCAGACCAGACTCCCGACCAGGGGCCGGAGCAGATGCCTGACTCGAGGCTGGTTCCGCCCGCCGCCGCAGTGGTGACGGAGCCCAGCCATGAGGACCTGGCCCGTCAGTTCGCCCAGGCGTTCACCGTCACCGAGCCGACGCTGCTGGGCGCCACCGGTCCGGAGATCCCCTTGCGCTCCATTGACGCCGTCCCGGACCGCGAGCAGGCGCTGCGCCGCAATGACGGTGGCTACCGCCTGCGCAATGTCACCCGGCCCACCCTGATCCCGTACCTTCCCGAACCAGGCACGGCCACCGGTGCGGCGGTGCTCATCGCTCCCGGTGGGGCCTTTCTGAAGCTGTCCATGGACAGCGAGGGTGCCGACGTCGCCCACCTGCTGAGGGAGCGTGGGGTGGCCGCCTTCGTGCTGAAGTACCGGCTGGGCCACAGCGGCGAGACACTGGAGGACTTCGGGGCCCACCTGGCCAGCGCCTTCGCCCCGAGCGAAGACTCGGACGTGGTGGACACCCGGGGTGGGCATCAGCGGATGGCTGTCGACGACGTCGAAGACGCGCTGGCGCTGATCCGACGCCGGGCAGGCCAGTGGGGAGTGGACCCCGGCCGGGTGAGCGCCATCGGCTTCTCCGCGGGTGCCTACGCGGTCTCCGCCGCCGTCGCCGCCGAGGACCCGCAGAAGCGGCCGGGCTCCTTGGCCTGCATCTACGGGGGTCGGCTCCCGGAGGCCGGCTTCGAGGTGGAGCCGGGACTGCCGGACCTGTTCACCCTCGTGGACGTGCACGATCCGCTGTGCGCCGGCGACGTGCTGGAGCTCATCGACACGTGGCGCCTGAGCGGTGCCGCAGTGGAGGGCCACATCTACCCGGGGGCGCTGCACGGTTTCGGGGCGCGCGCCACCGGCACTCCCGTGGATGCGTGGATCGATCTCTGGTTCGACTGGCTGGAGCGCCAAGGGCTGCTCAGCCGAGTGTGATCGCGCGGGGCAGGGGATGCGTCCTCGCGTCCCCGAACCAGTCGTTCCGCCCCGTCCAGGTTCCTGAGCCCCTCGCATCTGGGAGGGGCGGGAGAATCTTGTGGGGGCGTGGGAGTCTGCGTGGGGTGAGCTCGCTTCCGCTCAGGCGAACAGCCCCAGCGCGTTGATCGCCGTCTGCAGCACCCCGTAGGCCAGGGGGATCGCAACGACGGCCCAGGGCAGCCACAGAGGCACCCGCGGGGCGCCGGCCGGTTCGACCTGCGGCGTCGCGGAGCTCTGGGCCGTCGTCGTCGGGCCCGCGGAGGAGGTGCTGACGTGGTGCTTCTCGTCCACGGCGCGGACCAGGATGTTGGCGATCAGTCCGATCACCAGCAGTCCCACCATGGTGAGCAGGGCCGGCCGGTAGTCCGCGGCGGTGAGGCTCCCGGGCTCGCCCCGGGCGTCCAGGAAGCCGTTGATGATCAGCGGGCCCATCACGCCGGCGCAGGACCAGGCGGTGAGCAGCCGCCCGTGGATGGCCCCGACCTCCAGGGTGCCGAACAGGTCACGCAGATACGCGGGGATGGTGGCGAATCCGCCGCCGTAGAAGCTGAGGATGATGCCGGCCAGCAGGATGAACAGGATCACTGAGCCCGATCCTTGGAGTGCCAGCACGGTGTAGAGGACGACGCCGCCGCCCAGGTAGAGCAGGTAGATGTTCTTCCGGCCCACGAGGTCGGAGGTGGAGGACCAGACGAAGCGGCCGGCCATATTGGTCAGGCTGAGGAAGCCGACGAATCCGGCCGCCGCGGCCCCGGCGATCACCGTGGTCCCGTCCGAGCGGAAGAAGTCCTGGATCATCGGAGCGGCCTGCTCCAGGATGCCGATGCCGGCGGTGACGTTGCAGAACAGGATGATCCACAGCAGCCAGAACTGCGGGGTGCGCAGGGCTCGGTTCGCGGTCACGTGACCGCTGGTGACCAGAGCCTTCTTCTTCTCCCGAGAGGGGTCGTAGCCCTCGGGCGTCCAGCCGGGGGCGGGGACGCGCACCAGCCAGGCGCCGAAGAGCATCACCGCCAGGTAGACGGCGCCGAGGGTGAGGAACAGCCCGGCGACGGCGGCCCCGGAGTACACGCCGGTGGCGGGGTCATAGGTCGGGTCATAGAGGCTCAGCAGGGAGGAGGACACGGGGCTGGCGATCATCGCGCCGCCTCCGAAACCCATGATCGCCATCCCGGTGGCCAGCCCGGGCCGATCCGGGAACCACTTCATCAGGGTGGAGACCGGAGAGATGTACCCGATGCCCAGCCCGACGCCGCCGATCACTCCATAGCCGAGGTAGACCAGCCACAGCTGGGAGGTGAAGATCCCGGCCGCTCCGACGAAGAACCCGGTGGCCCAGCACACCGCCGAGGCGATCATGGCCCGCCGAGGACCGTTGCGATCCACCCAGGTGCCGAAGATCGCCGCGGAGAGGCCCAGCATGACGATCGCCAGGGAGAAGATCACCCCGACGGCGGTCAGGCTGGTCTCGAAGTGGGCCACCAGCGAGGTCTTGTACACGCTGGTGGCATACGCCTGTCCGATGCACAGATGGATCGACAGCGCCGCCGGTGGGATCAGCCAGCGGTTGAACCCTGGGCCGGCGGTGATGCGCTGCAGGGGAGCGGACCGCTCGGCGACGGCGACGGACATGGGGCCTCCCGGGGAGTGTGTGGCAGATCACTGATCCATCGGTGATAGTACGCCCCTGTCCGTTGAATCTGTCAACTGGTGTGACCCGGAGATGGCCCTGACAGTCGGTTCAGCCCCGGACGATGCCCAGGACCTCGTCACGCACGGCCTCCATGACCTCGGTACTGTGCGCCTCGCCGTTGTAGCGCAGGAACGGCTCCGTGTTCGACGGACGCAGATTGAACCACCAGGTGCCGTCCTCGGCGCGGACCGTCAGGCCGTCCATGTGGGAGACGACGGCGTCCCGGTCGGCGAATGCCGTCAGCACCCGCTCGGCGGCGGCCTGCTTGTCCTCGACCTCGGAGTTGATCTCCCCGGAGGCCGCATAGGGGTTGTACTCGGCCGCCAGCTCGGACAGCGGAAGCTCCTGCTGCCCCAGTGCGGCCAGCACGTGCATGGCCGCGAGCATGCCGGTGTCTGCGTTGAAGAAGTCCCGGAAGTAGTAGTGGGCCGAGTGCTCCCCGCCGAACACGGCCTGCTCCTCGGCCATGACCGCCTTGATGAAGGAGTGTCCCACGCGGGTCTCGACCGCTCGGCCGCCTTCGGACTCCACCAGCTCCGGCACCGCCCGGGAGGTGATGAGGTTGTGGATGATCACCGGGGCCTGCTCACCCTCGGTGCGTGCCCGGGCGATCTCCCGGCGCGCCACCAGTGCCGTCACGGCCGAGGGGGAGACCGGCTCGCCGCGCTCGTCGATGACGAAGCACCGGTCGGCGTCGCCGTCGAAGGCCAGTCCGATGTCCGCCCCGTGCTCCCGCACCGCGGCCTGCAGATCCCGCAGGTTCTCCGACTCCAGCGGATTCGCCGGATGGTTCGGGAAGGTCCCGTCGAGCTCGAAGTACAGCGGCACGACCTCCAAGGGCAGCGCCGGCAGGATCTGGTCGCCCAGCACGGCGGGCGTGGTCAGCCCGGCCATGCCGTTGGCGGCGTCCACCACCACCTTCAGGGGCCGGACCCCCGAGAGGTCCACCAGGGAGCGCAGATACTCCGCATAGCCGGTCAGCTGGTCGGCCGACTCCACGGAGCCGATCCGCCCGGCGGTCGGGATCGTCACCCCCGCGCAGCCGGCGGCGTCCAGGTGCGCCTGGGCGGCGTCACGGATCTCCAGCAGCCCGGTGTCCGCGGACAGCGGCACCGCACCGGCCCGGGACATCTTCATCCCGTTGTAGGCCGCCGGATTGTGGGAGGCGGTGAACACCACCCCCGGGGCCTGCAGGCTGCCAGAGGCGAAGTACAGCATGTCCGTGGAGATCAGGCCCAGCTGCACGACGTCGGCGCCCCGGGTCCGGGCGCCTTCGGTGAAGGCGGCCGCAAAGGCCTCGGAGGAGGGGCGCATGTCCCCGCCCACCAGCACCCGACTGCCGGCGAGTCCCAGCACGTCCACGAACGCGGCGCCCACCGCCCGGACGGAGTCTTCTGTGATGGTCTCGCCGACGAGACCGCGGACGTCATAGGCCTTGAATGAGGCGGAAAGATCGATGCTCACCAGATCATCGTAAGCCAGCACCGTCACAGATCGGGCCATCCCGCCGGGGTCAGGTCGCCCGGCGTACAGTGAGATGAGTGACAGCCGACGACGCGCGCGCCCCCGGCCCGGACCGCTCCGGTGCAGAGCCCGGGACACCCGCCTACCGCCGGCTGCTGGCCGCCCTGTTCGTCATCGGCGTCGCGACCTTCGCCCAGCTGTACTCCCCGCAGGGACTGCTGCCCGTCATCGCCGCCGATCAGGGCGTCTCCGCCGACCAGGCCGCCCTGATGATCTCCACCGCCACGCTCGGCCTGGCTCTGGGCGTGATCCCCTGGTCCTACATCGGAGACGCGAAGGGGAGGAAGCCCGCCATGGGCTGGGCCGTCGGACTGGCCTGTCTGTTCGCGCTCGCCGCCGTCGTCGTGCCCGAGTTCTGGATGGCGCTGGGTGTGCGCTTCCTGGTAGGGCTCATGCTGGGCGGAGTCCCGGCGCTGGCGGTGGCCTATCTCAGCGAGGAGGTCCACCCGCGGGCCGCGGCGGTGGCCGCGGGCACCTACATCTCCGGCACCACAGTGGGCGGACTCACTGGGCGGCTGGTGGCGGCTCCGGTGGGGGAGCAGCTGGGATGGCGCCTCGGCATGCTCGCCGTCACGGCGTTGGCGGTGGTGTGCGTGGTGGCGTTCCTGCGGCTGGCGCCTCCGGCGGTGCGCTTCACCCCGCGCCGGAGCCGCATCCGGGAGGCGCTGGCCGCGCTGACCGGCAACCTCCGCTCGGCGGCCCTGTGGGTCATCTACCTCCAAGGCTTCCTCACCATGGGCGGCTTCGTGGCGATGTACAACTACCTGGGCTTCCAACTGGCGGGGCCGCCGTTCCAGCTGCCGGTGTGGCTGGCCTCCTTCGTGTTCCTGGCCTACCTGGCCGGCACCTGGTCATCGCCGCGGGCCGGTCGGCTGGCGGCCCGGCGTTCGCGTCGGTCGGTGCTGCTGCTGGGCAACGCGGTGATGGCCTCCGGGGTGCTGCTGACGCTGGTGCCGAGCCTGCCGGTGGTGATCCTCGGCATGGTGGTGCTGACCGCCGGGTTCTTCGGCGCCCACGCGGTGGCAGCCGGATGGGCCGGCGCGTCCGCTGTTGCGGGGCGGGCCCAGTCGGCGTCGCTGTACAACCTGGGTTACTACGCCGGGTCCTCGGTGTTCGGATTCCTGGGCGGCACCTTCCTCCACCTGGCCGGATGGCCGGGGACGGTGGGCATGGTGTTGGCGCTGGTCGCCGTGGCGACGGCGGCGGCGGCCCTGGTGCTTCCGCGGGACTGAGCGCAGCCACGGCACCGGATGTGACCCCGCAGACACCGTCCAGGTGCCTGTCCTAGACTGGCCGTGTGGAGTTTCTCGCAGTTATCGCACTGGCCGTCCTGCTGTTCCTCGGGATCCGCCTGCTCCTTCAGCGCCAGGGGCAGCGCCTGAACAAGCGGATCAATGAGGCCGTCACCCCGGAGAACGCCCGGATGGCGGCGAAGGTGCTCACCGATGAGCAGCATCGCGAGGTTTATCAGGCCATCGCCGCCGACGATGGGCAACGGGCCCTGGCGCTGTTCAAGCACGCCACCGGGGCACCGGTGAAGGACTGCATCATCGCGGTGCAGGCCCTGCATCGTTACCCGCAGGCCTCCCCGTCGGAGCTGCGTCTCCAGGAGGAGCTGGACGGCGGGGCACCGGCCCCGGGCTCGGACACGGCCTCCTCGGCCGCCTCGCCTGCCGGATCTGCCGCCAGCGCAGACGACGGCGAGTACGTCGAGGACGTCATCGACGGGGTCCGCGACGAGGCCGGCCGGGAGGAGGGGCCCATCGCCGAGGCCGACCCGGAGACCGGAGAGATCCTGGGCGACAACAGCCAGGACGTGCCGGACATCCCCGGCGGCCGCCCCCGGATGACGGATCCGCACGGCTCAGCGGTCTCCGGAGGGTCCGCGGACTCGGCCGCGTCGGCCGCCTCCGCCGAGTCTGCCGGCGAGGATGAGGTGGACGCGAAGGCACGCCGCCTGATGGAGGAGTCCGGCTTCTCCCTGGACGAGGAGCTCACCATCCCGGAGGACTGGGCCCAGGAGGATCAGGAGCTGGCGGGGTTCCACCTGGAGGTCCAGCGCGGAGATGAGAAGATCACGCTGTCCCACGAGGACCTCGAGCCGTGGGTCCATGACCAGCTCTATGCTCTGCTGCGCGACGACCACGTGGACGAGGCCGCCACGCTGCTGGCGGACCACTCGCCGCTCACCCAGGAAGAGGCACATAAGTTCCTGGTGGTGTTCAAGGATCAGAGCTGACCTGCCGGAGCTGATCCGCCGGCGCTGACAGGTCTGGGCCGGCGGCGAGCTCAGTCGCCGGAGAGCTGCTGCTCGAGCTCTCGCTGCAGGCGCTCCAGCTCCTCCTCGTCGATCTCGCCGCCCCACTGCTCCAGCAGCTGCCGGACGTCGTCGGCATCGGCGTCCTCGATCTGCTGTTCGATGTCGTCGAGCACATCCTGGGGCAGGAGGTCGGCGGGGCCGCCGCCGTCGTCCTCAGCGGGCTCCAGCGGGCCCTCCTCGTGCTGGTCGGCGTCCTCGACCAGGTTCTCCTGGAGCAGATCGACCTCCTCGAAGATGGCGGTGATGAATATGCCGCTGATGATGTGCACCGCGAGGGAGATGGCGGTCCCCAGTGCACCGGTGATGAGCCCGGCGATGCCGAACCCGCGCCCGTTGCGGCGCATGATCGCGATGATGCCCAGGATGACCGCCAGGGGGCCGAGAAGCAGGCTGAGCAGTCCGATGAGCGGGAGGACGCTCAGCAGCAGGGCGATGATGCCGAAGACCATGGAGGTGACGCCCAGGCCGGTGGGCGGAGTCGGGGCGGGGACGTAGCCGCCCCAGGTGGGCTGACCGGGGGCATAGCCGTACCCGTATCCCGCGGGCTGCCCCGCGCTGTCCCCAGGTCCGCCTCCCGACGGAACGGCGGAGTGGCCCTGAGGCTTCGGAGAGGGGTGCCGGGACCAGTCAGCGTGCGGGTCATGGGGCGTCGGATAGCGGGGTTCCTGGCCGGGATCCTGGCCGGGGTGGCGGCTGTGGTCATGACCCACGGGCCCGGGAGGGGCGGCCTCGTAGGGGGACGGGTCGTACGGCGCGTGGCTGTGCGGGGACGGGTCGTGCGGGGACGGATAGTGCGGCCCGGAGCCGAACTCCTCGGGCTCACCCGATCGGCGCGGATCGTGCGGTGCGTCTGACATCGTCCCCTCCGTAGGTCCTGGACCGGTGTGGTCGGCCGCTGGACACCAGTGTGCCAGCATCCCCCGGACGTGCCTGACGGACGCCGCCCGGTGGTCAGGGCCGGTGTTCACCGCCCGGGTTCGGAGCCCGTGGGCGGTGACGGGAGGAGCCGATTCGCGGCGTCGTATGAGGAGGATTACACTCCTTGCGGGTCTGTCGCCGCCGCCACCCGGGAGCCGTCAGCCCTGCCCGCCCGACCCCGGCGGATCCGACTCGGGACGGACCGTCCCGGATGTGCGAAGGAGCATGCCTGTGTCGACACCCACCCACGCCGTGCCGCCGGAGAAGGCCATCCCCGAGGCGTCGGACGTCCCGCGATGGAACCAGTTCGACACCAGCTGGACGATCGCCCTCTTCGGCACCGCGGTGGGGGCCGGTGTCCTGTTCCTGCCCATCAATGCGGGCCTGGGCGGCCTGTGGCCCCTGCTGGTGGCCACGCTGCTGATCGGGCCGATGACGTACTTCTCCCACCGAGCGCTCTCCCGGATCATCTGCGCCTCCCCGCGGCCGGACCAGGACATCACCGGTGTGGTCCGGGCCTACTTCGGCGAGAACGCCGGCCGGGTGATGACGGTGCTGTACTTCCTGGCCATCTATCCCATCGTCCTCATCTACGGGGTCGGCATCACCAACACGGTGGAGAGCCTCATGGTCAACCAGCTGGGGCTGGAGCCGTGGCCCCGCTGGCTGCTCGCCGCGGTGCTGGTGCTGGCGATGTCGGCGGTCATGGTGGCCGGTCGTCGGGTCATGCTGGTGGTCACCCAGGCGCTGGTGTACCCGCTGATCGCCGTGCTGTTCGCAGTGACGCTGATGCTGATCCCGTCCTGGTCCCTGGACGGCTTCGGCGCCGCCCCGGCGTTGGGGGACTTCTCCCTGGCCGTGTGGATGATGATCCCGGTGCTGGTCTTCGCGTTCAACCACTCCCCGGCGATCTCCCAGTTCTCCGTCTCACTGCGTCAGCGCTACGGAACGGGCTCGGTGCGTAAGGCGTCGTCTGTGCTGCGCGTCACCACCCTGCTGCTGGTGGTGTTCACCATGGGATTCGTCTGGTCCTGCGTGCTGGCCCTCGGGCCCGAGGGGCTGCAGGAGGCCCGCGATGCCAACCTGCCGGTGCTGGCGCACCTGGCCAATGTCATGGACATGCCGATCATCGCCTGGCTGGGCCCTGCGGTGGCCATCGCCGCCATCGGCTCCTCCTTCTTCGGGCACTGGCTGGGTGCCGCCGAAGGGGCCAAGGGCATCGTCCGCGGGATGGCCGACCGCACGGGCGACCGGATCGGCGACCGTGCGCTGACCATCGGGGTGAGCGTGTTCCTCATCCTCACCACATGGTTGGCGGGCGTGCTGAACCCCAGCATCCTCTCCCTGATCGAATCTCTTGCCGGCCCGGTCATCGCCGCGGTCCTGTACCTGATGCCGATGTATGCGATCCACCGGGTGCCAGCCCTGGCCCGGTTCCGTGGCCGGGCCTCGAACGTGTTCGTCGTGGTGGCCGGCGTCGTCGCCGTCAGCGGGATCCTGCTGGGCCTACTGCGCTGAACGGCCGCGGCGGTGAACAGCAAGAAACCGGGTGAGGCGCCGGCGCCGACGGAGTTGACGCCCCAACGGGCCAAGCGTTGACTGAAGACATGGCCACTGTGACGCTGCTCAATGGAGCTCCTGCCAGCGGCAAATCGACGTTGGCCGGCCTGCTCGCCCGTGACCGGGCCATGACGCTCGTCCTGGATGTCGATTCCGTCCGTGGGGCATTGGCGCGCTGGGAGGAGGACCCGACGGAGGCGGGCTGGTCCGCTCGTCGGCTCGCCCTGGCGATGTGCGAATGCCACCTCGCGGCTGGTCATGACGTGATCGTTCCCCAGTTCCTTCAGCGCGAGGAGTTCATCGACGAACTCGAAGACGTGGCTGCCCAGGCAGGTGCCCGATTCCTGGAGCTGTGCCTGGTGAGTTCGCGCGACCAGGCTGCGGCACAGTTCGACGCACGAGCCGGTTCCTTGCAGGCGAATCACCGTGCAGCCACGATGCTCCAGTCCGCGACAGACGCGCGGCCGGTTGAGGAGCTCTACGACGCGATGATCGCCATGATCGAGAACCGCCCCCAGACGCTTCGGGTGAACATCGTTCCGGGGGACGTGCACGAGTCCCTCATCCGGCTGCGGGACGCCACGGCACAGGGAGCACGCTGATGCGGCACCTTCACGCTGGTCGGCTCCGGAGCTCTTCTCGTGCTCGCACAGGACAGGCCCCTGACCAGAAATCCCTGGTCAGGGGCCTGCTCATGAGCGGAGCGCGTGGGATTCGAACCCACGGTACGGGGTTGCCGCACACCGGTTTTCAAGACCGGCTCCTTCGGCCGCTCGGACAGCGCTCCCGGTCATCAGGGTCCTCGACACGCTGGCGCGCTCGGAGATTCCTCCGCGGACGCACCTGCCGATGTGAAAACCTAGGCTCAGACTATACGTGAGACCCCGCCCCGGCATCGAGTCGGACGGCGTGGGCCGACGTCGGCCGGTCAGCGCCGGAGCGGCCCACTCCCGCAGCGGTGGGGCCGCACGTCCAGGAGGACCACCGATGATCGACTTCACCGCGGCACACAACGCACGCACCTACTCCGGGCGGCGCGCCCACCCCAGCTGGTCTGCGCACGTCACCGGGCTCGTGGACCCGCGCGCCTCCGTCGTCGTGGACCTGGGCTGCGGGGGCGGCATCTACAGCCGAGCCTGGCGGGAGCTCGGTGCGGAACGCGTCATCGGCGTGGACTCCAGCGCCCCCATCCTGGCCAGTGCGACGGCGGAGCACGGTGCCGATCCGCAGATCACCTTCCACCGGGGTGACGCCACCGCCACCGGCCTTCCGGAGGCCTGCGCCGACGTCGTGTTCTCCCGGGCCCTGGTCCATCACCTCCCGGACCTGCGGGCCTTCGCCGAGGAAGCCCGGCGCCTGCTGCGGCCGGGCGGGACGCTCATCGTCCAGGACCGCACCGTCGAGGACGTCTCCCAGCCCGCCGACGTCGACCTCGCCGCCGCGCACCTCACTGCGGCCGCCCTCCCGGGCGATGCCCGGCACGTGCGAGGCTGGTTCTTCGAGGCCTTTCCCCGCCTGCTGCAGGTGGAGGCCGCCCGTCGGCCCGGTGCTCAGGAGCTGACCGAGGCGCTGGAGGAGGCCGGGGTCCACGTGGAGGTGAGCACGCTCTGGGAGGTCCGCGCCGAGCATCCGGATCGCGAGAGCCTGCTGGCCGACGTCGCCGCCCGCACCGGACGCAGCATCCTGCATGAACTGGATGACGCCGAGCTGGCCCGCTTGGTGGACGTCCTGCGGGCCCAGCTGCCGGAGGGCGGAGTCACCGAGGTCGACCGCTGGACGCTGTGGACGGCCCGGACCCCGCAGTCGTCGTCCAGTGGCCAGCAATGACGCCGTCTGGCCTGTCGGACCGGCGTGTCAGAGCGCAGATGCCGTCTTCCGAGGCCACTCGTTCCAGAGGAAGGGAGCACCATGAGAGCAGTCGAATACACCGACGCCGGCGGCCCGGAGGTCGTCGCGCTCACGGAAGTGTCGGATCCGGTCCCTGCCGCCGGGGAGGTTCTCATCGACGTCGCCGCGGCCGGACTCAACAGAGCTGACGTCATGCAGCGCCGCGGCGTCTACCCGCCCCCGGCAGGGGCTTCCCCGATCCCCGGGCTGGAGGTCTCGGGTCGCGTGGCGGCCGCCGGACTGGGCAGCCCCGCGGCCGTGCAGGAGCTCGTCGGCGTCGACGTCGTCGCCCTGCTGGCCGGCGGAGGCTACGCGGAGAAGGTGGTCGTCGATGCCCGGCACGTGCTCCCCGTGCCGGCGGGTGTGGACGTGGTGGACGCCGCCGGGCTCATCGAGGTGGCCGCCACCGTGCACTCCAACCTGCGCGGAGAGGCCCGGGTGCAGCCGGGGGAGACCGTCCTGGTGCACGGCGGCACCGGCGGCATCGGCAGCTTCGCGCTGCAGTATCTGCACGCCCTCGGGGCCAGGACCCTCACCACCGTGGGCAGTCCGGAGAAGGCGCGGCTGGCCCGCAGCCTGGGGGCCGATCACGTCATCGACTACCGCGAGGAGGACATCGGTGACCGGGTCTCCGAGATCACCGACGGCCGTGGCGCCGACGTGATCCTGGACGTCATCGGAGCCAAGTACCTGCAGACCAACCTGCGCAGCCTGGCGGTGGACGGACGGCTGGTGATCATCGGGCTGCAGGGCGGGCGGAAGGCCGAGGCTGACCTGGGACTCATGCTCGCCCGCCGACTGCGGATCATCGCCACCACGCTGCGCTCCCGGGACGCGGCGACCAAGGCCGGCATCGTCTCCGGAGTGGGGGAGGAGCTCTGGCCGCTGATCGAGCAGGGACGGATCCGCGTGCAGACCGACCGCGTCTTCGCCGCTGACGACGCAGCGGCTGCCCACGACTACTTCGACAGCGGTGCCCACAGCGGCAAGATCCTACTGAGGTTCTGACGGGCTCCTGTCCTCTCCCCACGGCCCTGTGCTGACGTGGGTAGACTGTCTGATCGACGACGTCCGTCGCAGGTCCGACCGTCCGGCGCCGCCGGCCCAGCACGCAGGTGGAGGGAAGCATGAAGCTCTTCGCAGGCCGCCGTCGTGCCCGCCGACTGGAGAAGGAGCTGGGCGACGGACTCTGGCGGCAGGCCCACGACCGGTTCGTCCGGGGCCTGGATCGCTATCACCAGGTGGTCGAGGGTGTGGACGACGACGTCGTGCACAATCACCTGGTCGCCATCGGGGACGAGCTGGCCGACCAGCTCCCCGCGGTGCGAGACCTCTGCCGCCACGCCCACCGGCTCTTCCCCGCTGAGGGGATGAACATCCCGGGCCGGGCCTCGGAGCTGCACTCATGCCTGTCCAAGGCCGCCAACCACGTAGCCACCACGGCCGAGGCCGCCGCGATGGTGCGCGTGGGCAGTGCGGAGGTGCTCTCCGTGCGCCGCCGCGCGGACCGGGTGCTGGCCAGCCTCCAGGACGCGGAGTCCGCTCTGGAGCGGGCGCACTGAGCGGCGCCCGCGACTGCGGGGTCTTCTGGTGATATCCCCGGCGCTGGCCTATAGTGGCCGGGCTGGAGCCCACGGGCACCGGCCCGCCCCCACATCAGGACCCAAGGAGCATGAGACCGCATGAGCACCCAGGATCCCCGTGCTCTTGCCGAGGACATCCTCGACGGCGTGGGCGGCGCCGCGAACGTCACCTCCTCCGCGCACTGCGCCACCCGGGTCAGGGTGGTGCTGCGCGACGAATCCGCCGTCCGTGCTGAGACGCTGAGGGCGCTGCCCGGTGTCATCACCGTGATCCGAGCCCACGGGGAGCTTCACGTGGTCACCGGGGAAGGCGCTGAGCTCGTCCACCAGGAGCTGGAGCTGCTGACCCGCCGTCCCGCCGGACCCATGCCGGAGCTGGAGCTCTCCACCGCGGTGCTGTCGGTCCGCGGGCTGGGCAGCCGCATCGTCACCATGCTCGCCGCGGTGTTCACCCCGGTGATCTGGCCGTTGGCCGCCGCAGGGCTGCTCAAGACCGTCGTCGTGGTGCTCGGCGAGCTCGGATGGCTGAACCCTGAGGCCGGGACGTTCACCGTGCTCAGCGCCGTCTCGGAGGGCATCTTCCTGTTCCTTCCTCTCTTCTTGGCGGTGACCGCGGCACGACGGTTCGGTGCCCAGCCGTTCACGGCCATGGCGGTGGCCGCCGCCTTGGTGTACCCCTCGATCCTGGACCTGGGGGAGGCCCAGTCACATACCGCCGCCCCCACGGGATCGTTGCTGGGGGTGCCGTTCCCGATCATGGTCTTCGCCGCCTCGGTGATCCCGATCCTGCTGGTGGTGTTCGTCCAGGCCTGGGTGGAGCGCACGCTGGACCGCATGCTGCCGGCCGCCGTGCGCAGCGTGGGCACCCCGCTGGTGACCCTGCTGCTGGTGGTCACCGGGGCGCTGGTGCTGCTGGGCCCCATGGTGGTGATCACTGGGGAGGCCTTGGTGGCGCTCGTGGTGGGCGTGCTGGAGTCCACCCCGTGGCTGGCCGGAGCAGTGCTCGGCGGCCTGTGGCACGTGCTGACCATCCTGGGGCTGCAGTGGGGCATGCTCGGGACCATCGCCGAGTCCGTGGGCACCGGCATCGCGGGAGTCCCGACGGCGGCGACGCTGCCCGCGGTCATCGCCGCCGCGGTGGTGGCCCAGGCCGGGGCCGCCGGTGCGGTGCTGCTGCGCACCCGTTCTGCCGCGCGTCGGAAGATCGCCGGGGCCTCCTCGGTGGCGGGCCTGGTGGGCGGGGTCTCCGAGCCGATGATCTACGGGGTCACCCTTCCGCTGAAGAAGCCGTTCCTGTTCGGCATGCTCGGCGGAGCGGTCGGCGGTGCGCTCACGGCGGCCTCCGGGGCGGCCGCCGTGAGCGCAGTCCCGCCCGCGCTGGCCGGTGTGCCCGCAATGACGGCCCACGGGTCAGCAGCGCTGCTGCTGGGCGGGCTGGCGCTGGCTCTGGCGGTCGGATTCGTGCCCACCCTGCTGCTGGTGGACCGGGAGGGACCCGACGAGGACCCCGACGCCGAACCCGACCCCGAACCGCCGACCACCACCTCGATGTCGCCGGTGGTGACGCCGACGCCCGCCGCGGCGGAGCAGCGGGGAGGGCGGGCCGACACGCCGTCGATGGTGGAGGTCATGGCCCCGTTGCCCGGGCGGCTGCTCCCACTGGACGCGATGGACGATGAGCTCTTCGCAGACGGCACCATGGGCCCCGGCGTGGCGATCCGCCCGGTCAGTGGCCACCTGGTGGCTCCGGTGGCAGGAGTGGTGATCGCCGCACCGTCCGGCGGGTACGCCTACGGGATCCGGACGGACGACGGCGTCGACATCCTGGTCCACTGCGGAAGCCGCACCCCGACGTTGAAGGGTGAGGGCTTCACCCCGGCGGTGCGTCCCGGGGACCGGGTGGAGGTCAGCCAGCCGTTGGTGGATGTGGATCTGGAGCTCGTGCACGGGGTCGGCTTCGACGCGATCACCGCAGTGGTGGTGACCAACGCGCAGGACTTCGCCTCGGTGACGCCCGTCGCTGTCGACGAGGTCGAGCCCGGTGACCTGGTGATGACCGTGATCACCGGGGAGAAGGAGCAGCCCGCGGACCAGGCCGACGAGGAGCGCGACGCCGGCGCTCAGGGCTGAGGCCGGTGCATCCTCAGCCGGTCCTCGCCACGGATCCTGAAGTAGTCGGCCGGCCCGCCGCCGCGCAGCAGCGGGTCCGCGGCCGCCGTCTGGTAGACCCCGTCGTCGAGCAGCGACTCGTCGAGGTGGACGCCGACGACCTCCCCGAAGACCATCCTCGCCGGGGTGTCCTCACCGGAGGCGTCCGTCAGGCGCAGGATCTGGGTGCGGCGGCACTCGAAGACCACGCGGGCCTGGCCCACATGCGGCACGCTCACCACCCGGGAGGGCGCGGCGGTGAGCCCGGCCAGCTCGAACTCGTCGATCTCGGTGTCGACGGCCGCCGAGGTGGCGTTCATCTGCTCGCCCAGCTCCGTGGTCACCAGGTTCCAGCAGAACTCGCCGGTGGCTTCGATGTTGGCGACGGTGTCCTTGTGCCCGATGCTGGAGAACGCGATGAGCGGCGGCGTGTAGTTGACCGCGTTGAAGAAGCTGTAGGGTGCCAGGTTCAGCCCTCCCTGCCCCGAGCTGGTGGACACCCAGCCGATCGGGCGCGGGGCGACGATGGCGTTGAACGGGTCGTGGGGCAGCCCGTGCCCGGCGGAGGGCTCGTAGAAGTATGAGGTGCGCACGTGCGTGAGCCTAGCAGCGGCCTCGGCCGCGGACTCAGGCGGAGGTGAGCAGGCCGGCCCGGCGACGGGCCAGGTCCACCAGGTCCACTCGGTCCAGCATGTCGATCTCCTCGGGAGCGAACCATGCGACGTCGTCGGTGGTGCCGTCCTGCTCCACGCGCAGGGAGCCGCCGGTGATGCGGGCGCGGTAGATGATCCGCAGCGCCTGCAGCGGGGTGCCGCCGTGCTCGGCCCGACGCCGGTCGCCGGGGATGATGAGGCTGCCGACGTCGAGGAGCTCGCCGGGCTCGATCTCGTAGCCCGTCTCCTCCATGACCTCCCGCACCACGGTGTCGTGCGGGTGCTCCCCGGGGTCCATGCCTCCTCCGGGCAGGGTCCAGCCCGAGCCCAGGGTCTCGTCGCGCCAGTGGGGCAGCAGCATGCGGCCCTCGTCGTCCATGATCACGGCGTACGCGCCCACTCTCAGGTCCACGATCCCGCACTCTAGCATCGTGGACCGCGCGGAGCCGGTCCAGGTCGGAGCCTCACGACCGGTCGCTCGGGAGCGTCCACGCTCCATGGTCGTCAGTGGGTGGCGATAGTCTCGGCCGATGACGTCCTCCCGCCGACACACCGGCCGCCCCGCCAGCCGCCCAGCGGCCCGCTCCAGCTCCCGTCGCACCTCCTCCGGCGAGATCCCGAAACCGCACCCACCGCGACTGGACCTCGCGGCGCCGACGGGCCTGGTCGACGGTGACGCCTCCGAGCTGCTGTTCAGCCAGCATGCCGAAGGCCTGCGCCTCATCGGTGAGACGCTCCACGGGGAGGACCTCACTGGGGCCCGGATCGTCGACAGCGAGCTCATCGACATCGTGCTGCAGGAGGTGACGCTGACGGGGGCGACGGTGGCGGAGACCCGTCTGCAGCGGCTGGCGAGTCCTCATCTGGCTGCGCCTCGCTCCACCTGGCGCGCGGTGGAGGTCCTCGGCTCCCGGGTGGGAGTGGCGGAGCTCTATGAGTCCGGCCTGTCAGAGGTCCGGGTGGCCGAGTCCAAGATGGATCTGGTGAACCTGCGCGGCGCGTCCCTGACAGACGTCGAGCTCAGCGGGTGCACGCTGACCGAGCTGGACCTGGGTGGGGCCAGCGTGCGTCGGCTGCGCGTGACGGACACCGGCATAGGCACCCTGGACCTCAGCGGAGCGTCTCTGGATCATGTGGACCTCCGGGGCGCTCGGCTGGAGCGCATCATCGGGCTCACCGGACTGCGTGGGGCGACCATCAGTCCGGAGCAGCTCGTGGAGCTGGCCCCTGCGCTTGCCGAGCATCTGGGGCTGGATGTGCGGGTCTGACGGGCGTCGTCGCGCGTCCCGGATTCGGGGCCGGTCAGTCCTCCGCGGTGCGCCACCGGGCGAAACCGCCCTCGGTGTGCAGCACCTGCCCGGTGATCCATTCGGCCTCTGGGGTCATCAGCCACGCGATGAGGCGGGCCGGATCGTCGGGCTCTCCGAACCGGCCGCGGGGGAACATCGAAGCCACCTGGCTCCAGAGCTGGGGTGTCATGTAGCCGGTGTCCACCGGCCCGGGGTTGACGGTGTTCACGCGGATTCCTGTGGGGGCGACCTGTGCGGCGATCGTGGTGGTGATGCCGGCCAGTGCGGCTTTGGCCGCGCCGTAGGCGATCTCTCCGGTCAGCGGGCCCTGGCCCTGCCCCGAGGTCATGAAGACGATCGAGGCGTCCCTGCCGTCCCGGTGGTGGTGCAGGAATCGCTGGGCCAGCAGGATCGAGGCGCGAGCGTCCACGGCCCAGTGGCGGTCCAGCAGCTGCTCGGTCAGCTCACCGAGGCCGCCGTCCGAGCCGTTGAGCGCCTGGTTGCACACCAACCCGTCCAGGCCGCCGAAGGTCTCGACGGCGGCGTCGACCACGCGGTCTGGGGCGCCGGTCTCCGTGAGGTCGGCTCCGAGCTCCTCGATCCGCGCTCCCGGGATCGCATGGGAGGCCACGCTGGCCAGCACCGCCTCGAGATCGTCGGCGCCGTAGGGCTGGTCGGCGTCGTGGGGGCTGTGATGGTGGCAGAAGACGTCGGCGCCGTAGGCGGCGAGCCGGCAGGCGACGGCATGACCGATGCCGTCCCGGCGACTCACGCCGGTGACCAGCATCCGTCGACCCCGCAGGGGGAGAGGATCTCGGCGCAGGGGGCTGGGACTGTCGGTCATGCGCCCATCGTAGATGCGGTTCGTCGGGGAGCGGCATGAGTCGGCGAGTGGTGAGCTGGTCACGCGCCGGCGGAGCCGCCGCCGGCGTCGGGGTCGGCGTCCGTGTCGGCGTCGGTGTCCTTCCCCGCGTCCGCATCGGCGACCGTGTCGTGGCGGCGGTAGACGGGGATCAGGCGCCCCTCGGGGTCGAGACGGTCCAGCATGGCTTCGGCGATCTCCCGCAGCTGGTCGACCTGCTCGGCGGTGAGTGCATCGATGACGTGGTGACGCACCGTGGCCACGTGGCCCGGGGCGGACGCCTTCACCTTCTCCCAGCCGATCTCGGTGAGTTCCACATGGGTGGCGCGCGCGTCGTCCGGACGACGGCGGCGCCGGACGAGGCCGCGGTCCTCCATGCGTCGGATGACATGGGACAGGCGGGGAAGTGTGGCGTTGGTGCGCACGGCGAGCGTGCTCATCTGCAGGGACTGGCCTTCGGTCTCGGAGAGCACCGCGAGCACGTAGTACTCGAAGTGGGTCAGGCCGGCGTCGTGGCGGAGCTGGGAGTCCAGCACGCCGGGGAGCAGTTCGAGCACGGCGGTCAGCCGCACCCAGGCGGCCAGCTGTCGGGAGTCCAACCATTGCGCGTCCACAGGTCGATTCTTGCGCACCGGGGTTGATGGGACAACTGTTGTACCCTACATTGGTTGTCGCAACAACCTGCGAGTCGCGGGTCGGCCCGGTGTGTTCCGGGGCCCGCGGACGATTCTGTGTCTGCTGCGGCAGGTGCTGACGAAGGGACGTTCTGAGATGAAGACGCTGCTCAACCCGTCGGCCGGTGTCCCGGCGCTGACGGATCTGGCCCTGCTGGTCGCGCGAGTGGCGCTGGGGGTGATCCTGGTGGCCCATGGCTGGCAGAAGTTCGACGAGTGGACCGTGGCCGGCACGGCCGCCTCCTTCGAGGGGATGGGTGTGCCGGCCGCATCGGTGAGTGCTGCGGTGGTCACGGGTGCGGAACTGATCGGCGGCGTGCTGCTGATCGTGGGGCTGTTCACCCCGATCGCCGCGGCGGTCAACGCGGTCTCCATGGTGGTGGCCCTGTTCCTGGTCCATGCGCCGGCGGGCCTGTTCGTCTCTGAGGGCGGCTACGAGCTGGTCCTGGCGATCTTCGCCGGTCTGGTCATCCTGGTCGCCACAGGGGCCGGCCGCTTCAGTGTGGACCGGCTCATCGCCCCGGCACCGCGGCGTCGTGCGAAGGTGCGCAGTTGAGCTGTGCGAAGGTGCGCAGTTGAGCTGTGCGAAGGCGCGGAGTTGACCTGTGTGAGCCGGTGGACCGGAGGCTCGTCTCGGGCGTCCTGTCGGTGCGCGGTGGTAGCCTCCGTGGCATGAGGACGACGTGGGTCACGGTGGCGTGGGTCGCTGCGGCGCTCGTGGCGGTCGGATGTTCGAAGGACCTCGACCCCAGCGAGCTGGAGGTGACGGATGCCCGGCATGGCGCGGACCCCGGCGGGGACCTCGGGGAGCTGGAGGTGACCCTGGGTGGGGAGACTCATCGGGTCGCCCCGTCGGAGGTCCTGTGCTCAGGACCCCCGGGGGAGGTCCATCACCTGATCGCGACCACCGGTGACGACTCCTCGCGTGTCGAGGTCGCGGGCGAGGATTTCGCCCAGGTGCGCCTGGAGGGCGCCGAGCGTCCGCAGGAGACGACGTCTCCCGACGGCATCGAGCTGGGGGAGGCGCAGGTGGAGTTCGCCACCGCGGCAGTGGGCGATGCCGAGGTGGAGGGCACGTTGCACTGCTCGGAGTGGGAGGACTGAGGATGACCACGGAGCTGGGACGGGAGCCCCTGCGCGGGCCGGCCCTGGTGCGTGCGGCAGCGCAGATCGCCGCCGAGGCGCACCGCGGGCAGGTGGACAAGCTGGGGGTGGACTACATCGGGCATCCGGAGCGGGTGGCCGGGCATGCCGAGGTGGCCGGTGCGGCGCCGGAGGTGGTGGCGGCGGCCTGGCTGCACGACGTCATCGAGGACACGTCGGTCACGGCCGTCGATCTGCTGGCCAGTCGGATGCCCGAGGAGGTCGTCGCCGCGGTGGAGGCGGTCTCCCGAGGCGAGGGAGAGTCGTCCGAGGACTACTACCGCCGTGTGCGGTCTGATGAACTGGCGCTGCAGGTCAAGGCGGCGGACCTCGCGGACAACACCGATCCTGCACGGACCTCTCAGCTGGACCCGGAGACCCGTGACCGTCTGGCCGCGAAGTACGCGAAGGCCCGGGAGCTGCTGGGCCTCTGAGCACGCCCGACAGATGACAGAACCCCCGGCCAGCGTGCCTGACCGGGGGTTCTGCTGCATCCACGGAGCCACCTGCCGGAATCGAACCGGCGACCTATTCATTACGAGTGAATCGCTCTACCGACTGAGCTAAGGTGGCCTGCTCGCGTGGGCCGCGTGCCCTCGCGCGCGATGCACAACATTACTCGGCTTAGGGCGGACTGGTCAAAACGGCTGCGCGATCTCTGCTGTCCAGGCCTTTCAGCTCGGACGCGCCGGCTCAGGTCGCGACATCTTCCCGTGTCTCAGAGCACGGGTTCGTGCTCTCCGTGGTCGTTGAGACGGCGATCGGTCAGCATCGGGACGATCTCCACGGGCCCGTGGGCCTCCATCAGCACGCTGCGGGACACCGAGCCCAGCAGTGCGCTGGTGATGCTTCCCCGGCCGCGGGTCCCGAGCACCGTGAGCTGGGCGCGTTCGGTGGCGTGGGCCATCACCTGGGTCGGCGAGCCCTGTTCGATGATTCCCTCGATGCTCAGGTCCGGGAAATGTCCGGTGAGCCAGCGGACGTCCCCGTCCAGCCGTTCCTGCAGGCCCTGCATCTCCAGTTCGGTGATGCCGGACTCCTTCGCGGTGCGGCCCGCGTACCAGAGCAGGGAGGAGTCGATCGTCGGCAGCGCGAGCAGCAGCTGCAGGGAGGTGCCTCGCAGCCCGGCGGCCTCGGCGGCGTGCAGTGCGGCCACTCGTCCGTGGGCGGAGCCGTCGACGCCTACGATCACCGGTCGTGCGTCCCGACGCGCGGTGAATCGGGTGTCGCCGCCCACCAGGTCGGGATCGTAGCGGCGGTTGACCACGGTGGTGGGGCAGTGGGCGTGGGCGGGCAGCGCCGAGGACACCGAACCCAGCAGGCGTCCGACGAAACCACCGCGTCCGCGGCCGCCGACGACGGCGTGGGTGGCGTTCTCGGACCTCGCGATCATCACTCCGGCGGCATCCCCGTGCTCCACCCGGTATTCGACGTGGCCGGGATAGCCGTGGAGCTGGTCGCGTGCCTCGTCGAGGACCTCCTCGGCGCCCCGCCGGGCCAGAGAGTCTCCGGTGATCTCCGCGGCGGAGTCCACATAGCCGGCGACGGCGCGCGGCACCGTGAAGGCGCTGATGACTGTCAGCTGGAGATCGCGCCGATGAGCCTCGACGGCGGCGTAGTGCAGCGCACGGGACCCCTGGTCCGAGCCGTCGAATCCGACGATCACGCCCAGTGCCCGGGATGCGGGGGTGTAGGGGACAGCTTTTCGATGCCGGGAATCCTCGTTCATGGCGACCTCCTGGACACGACGACGGTCAGAGCTGTCGACGACGGTGCGGCCACCGAGGCGACGTCACCGTCACCCAGCTGCCGCCATTCTAGCGGCGGCATGCCGCTCACCAGGAGGGATGCTGGCCGGGGTCAGCAGTCCTGGCGGCCCTCGAAGAGCGCCCCGTCGAGGAGGTAGGAGTCGACGATCTCGGTCACGCAGGTGTTGCCGGGCCGGTAGGCCAGGTGGCCCTCGCCGTCGTAGACCAACAGGGAGGAGGTGGGCGCCATGGCGTGCATGTCTTCGGCCCAGGACACCGGGGTGGCCGGATCCCCGGTGGTGCCGATGAAGAGGATCTCCTCCACCTCGTCCAGCTGCGGCTCCCGCGGCTCGCCCACCGGCTCGAAGGGCCACTCGGAGCACGCGATGCCGGCGTGCCCCAGGTACGGGCCGAACGTGGGGGCGGCCTCCACGGTCTCCTCATACTCCGCCTCGATGGTCTCGGAGTCTTCCGAGACCGGGTGGTCCAGGCACATGATCGCGCGGAAGGCGAGCTGACTCTTCCACCCGTAGCTGCCGTCGGGCTCGCGGCCTGCGGCCAGGTCAGCCCACTGCTGGAAGGAGGAGAAGTCCTCCTCGTCGAGGGCGGCGCCCAGCGCCTGGTTCAGCATCGGCCAGCCCCCGGAGAAGTACATGGGCTGGATGAACCCGCTCACCAGCACGCTCACGGAGATGGTCCGCCCGTCGGGGCCTTCTGAGGGCTCCTCGGCGACATCCTCGAACAGGCCCGCCACGGCGTCGACGACGTCCTCAGCCTCACCGTCCACCGGACAGTCGGACTGCTCGACGCACCATGCTGCGTAGCCCTGCAGCGCCTCCTCGAACCCGACCGCCTGGTCCAGGGAGAGCTCGTGGTCGCTCAGAGCGGTGTTCATCATCCCGTCGAGCACGAACCGTCCCACCGAAGCCGGATGCTGTTCCGCGTAGGTCACCCCCAGGTGGGTCCCGTAGGAGAAGCCGAGGTAGTTGAGTCGCTCCTCGCCCAGGGCGGCACGGATGATGTCCATGTCTCGGGCGGCGGAGGCGGTGTCCACGTGTCCGAGCACCTCGCCGGTCTGCTCGAGGCACTGTTCACCCAGCCAGCGGGCGTCCTCGCGGGCCTGTTCGACGGCGGCCTCGTCGTCGAGCTCCTCGTCCCCTTCAGCGACCTGCTCCCGGTTCTCGTCCATCTGCTCGTCCGTGAGGCACTCCACGGGCGCCGACCGGTGGACTCCTCGCGGGTCGAAGCCGACGATGTCATAGTCGTCCAACAGGGCTGGGGTGAAGAAGTACTGCAGGTCTTCGGCCACCGAGTCATATCCGGAGGACCCGGGGCCGCCAGGGTTGATGAGCAGATGCGGGGCGTCGGGCCCGCCGGTGCCGGAGCTGATGATGCGGATCTGGAGAGTCTCGCCGTCGGGCTCGGCGTGGTCCAGGGGGACCTCCACATCGGCGCATCGCGCCCCGCGCTCGCAGTCCTCCCAGTCCAGCTCCTGATCGTAGAACCTGGCGTAGGCGGGGTCTGTGGCGTTCCCGCGCCCCACGTCCTCGGCGGTGTCGCCGGGGGAGGGCTGCTGCGTCTCGGGCGGTTCGCCCAGCGGCACGCAGCCGCTGAGCAGCATCGCGGCGACGCCGAGGGTCGCCGCATGGCGGAGCACAGGGCCTGCGGTGGTCTCCATGGGAAGGGCTCCCTTCAGCGTCGGTGGGCCTCCACGGGCAGGAAGGACATCATGAGAGCTTCCATGGCCAACAGCGGCGGGACGTTCTGACCGATCCTGGTGCGTGCGGCGCCGATCGCATCCAGGCAGCCCAGGGCATGCTCCGGGCTGAGGCTCTCGGCGTAGTCGGCCAGTTGATCGCGCAGGTGGTCGTTGATGAGCTCGACGTCGGCGTCGAGCTTCAGGCTCAGCACGTCCCGGTACACCGCGGTCAGGTCGATCAGAGCCCGGTCGAGCGAGTCGGCCACGGCGCGTTTGGCGCGCCGGGTGTTCTCCTCTTCGAGCCTCTTGAACTGGCTGCGCAGCTTGGGCGGGATCTTCTCCTCCGGCTCCAGCCCCAACGAGCGCCGCAGCGCGGCCTGCTCCTCGGCGAGGCGGGCGTCGGCCGTCGCCTCGGCGTCGGCCTGGGTCATCGCCACCAGTGTGCCGGCGGCCCGGACGGCGTCGGTGGAGCTGCGCACCCGCAGCGGCAGCGTCACCACATCTTCCCGCCGCTGGCGCGCCTCGGGGTCGCGGGCCAGGCGCCGGGCCACCCCCACGTGGTTCTGCGACACCCGGGCAGCGAAGTGCGCCTGCTGGGCGTTGAGTCCGTCCCGCTCCACCAGCAGCCGGGCGACGGCGTCGGCCGGGGGGATCCGCAGGCTCACCAGTCGACAGCGTGAGCGGATGGTGACCAGGACGTCGGCGGGGCTCGGGGCGCACAGCACCCAGAGCGTGTGCGGCGGCGGTTCCTCGATGGCCTTGAGGAGCACGTTGGTGGCGCGCTCGGTCATCCGGTCTGCGTCCTCGACGACGATGACTCGCCAGCGTGCCCCCTGCGGGCTGTCCTGGGCGGTGGTGACGAGCTCGCGGACGTCATCGATCCGGTAGGTGACGTTCTCGGTGGAGACCAGCTTCACCGAGGGGTGGGCGCCGGAGGCGACCAGTCGGCAGGAGCGACAGGTCCCGCAGCCGCGCTCCGTCGGCTCTGCCACCTCACAGTTCAGTGCGGCGGCGAAGGCCCGGGCGGCGTTGGACCGACCCGATCCGGGCGGCCCCGTGACCAGCCAGGCATGGGCCGGAGCGCTCGCGGCCACGGCCCGGCGCAGCTGGTCCACCACGGGCTCCTGGCCCACCAGTTCGGCGAAGACCGCTGGCAGTTCGGCGAAGACGGCGGGCTCAGCCAAGACCGGCCTCCCCGGAGCTCTCGCTCAGCTCGGGTTCGTTCAGCTCGGGATCTGCGGCCTCGGACCCGGCGGGCCGGGCGGCGCGCAGAGGCTCGCCGATCAGCGCGGCGACTCGGCGCCGGATCTGCCGTTGCACGGCATCGACGTCGTCGTCGGCGTCGATGACGAGATAGCGGTCCGGCTCGGCCTCGGCCCGGCTGCGGAAGGCCTCTCGGATGCGGGCTCGGAAAGCGTCGTCGGCGGACTCCATACGGTCCCCGGGGCCGCCGTCGCGTCCGGCCCGCCGCCGCTGGGAGATCGTCGGGTCCACATCCAGCAGGATCGTCAGGTCCGCCTGCAGTCCGGAGGTGGCCCAGCCGTTGATCTCCGCCACCTTCTCCGGGCCCAGGCCGCGTCCCACGCCCTGGTAGGCCACCGAGGAGTCGATGTACCGGTCGCAGAGCACCGTGGCCCCGGACTCCAGAGCCGGAAGGATCCGCTGCACCACGTGGGCCGCGCGTGAGGCCGCGAAGAGCAGCGCTTCGGTGCGGGGGTCCACCTCACCGTGGCCGTGCTCCAGGACCAGCGCCCGGATCCGCTCGCCGATGGGGGTGCCTCCGGGCTCCCGGGTCCGCTCACAGGCGACGTCGTGGGCGCTCAGCCAGGATTCCAACAGGTCCAGCTGCGTGGTCTTCCCGGCCCCGTCGCCGCCTTCGACGACGATGAAGGCTCCGCGCGTGCTCGCTGGCTTCGTCTGTGTCACGCGGACAGCCTATCGGCTTCCGGTGACGCTTCCGGTGACGCTTCCGGTGACGCGATCATCGAACGTCACCGGAGGCCTGTGTGAGCACCTCCGCCGGCGCCCCGCGAGCCCTGCCGGCGTCTCAGAGCCTGGACGCGGCCCGGCGGGCGGCCCTCGTGACGGGGGAGTCGACTACCGTGGCTGATGTGACTGACGAACGCACCTACCTCGTGTCCGGAGGCCGCGGCATCCATGAGGCCGGCTCCCCGGTGAATCCCCCGGTGGACTTCACCTCCACCTACAGCTATCGGCCCGGCGGCGACAACCGCTGGGAGTACGCCCGAGAAGGCGTGCCCTCCTGGCAGCCGCTCGAGGAGCTGCTGGCCCACCTGGAGGCCGGCACGCGCCGGGGCCACAGCGGTCAGGGCTTCGTCACCACCGCCGAGGAACACCCGGTGCCGGTGCTGCCGGGTCTGCTGTTCTCCTCCGGGATGGCCGCGATCTCCGCGGTGGTGCATCTGCTGCCCCCGGGCGGCCACCTGATCCTGCCCCGGCACAGCTATATGGGCTTCTCCACGTTGGCCCAGGAGATGGCGGACCGGGGCCTGCTGACCCTGCACCGGGTGGACATCGCCGAGACCGAGGCGGTGAGGACCACCATCGCCGACGTCGCCACCCTCGCCCAGGCGCAGGACGCGCCGGTGATGCTCTGGATCGAGTCCCCCACCAACCCGATGCTCGAGGTCGCCGACCTGCCGGCGCTGCTCGCCGAGGCGAAGCGGCGCGGCATCCTCACCGTGGTGGACAACACCTTCGCCACCCCGCTGCGGCAGCAGCCGCTGAAGCACGGAGCCGACGTCGTGGTCCACTCCGTGACCAAGTTCCTGGCCGGACACTCGGACCTGATCATGGGGGCGGCGATCACGGCCGATGAGCAGCTGCATCAGAGGCTGCACCAGCACCGCACCCTCCATGGCGCGGTACCCGGGCCCATGGAGGTCTTCCTGGCCCTGCGCGGGGTGCGGACGTTGGCGGTGCGCCTCGACGCCGCGGAGTCCAACGCCGCCGAGCTCGCCCGGCGGTTCGCCGCGCTGCTCCCCACCGGGGAGACGCCCCTGCGCGGCGTCCGGTACCCGGGGCTGGAGAGCCACCCGCAGCATGCGCGGGCCGCGGCCCAGCTGGGCGGCTTCGGAGCGATCCTCACCATCGAGCTGCCCGACGCCGCCACCGCCGACGCCGTCCTCCAGCACCTGACCCTGTGGACCCCGGCCACGAGCCTCGGAGGAGTGGAGTCCCTGGCGGAGCGCCGCCGTCGGCATTCCACCGAACCGGAGACGGTGCCGGACGGGCTGATCCGGCTCTCGGTGGGCATCGAGCACGTGGACGACCTGTATGCCGACCTGCTGCAGGCGCTGCGGCTGGTCGCCTCGGAAAACCGCGACGAGAAGCGATAGCATCGACACATGTCCGGAATCTGGTACGCCGTCCTCGTCTCTGAGATCTACCTCTTCCTCGCCTTCGCCGTCGTCTGCCTGATCGTGGCGGGCGTGGCGCTGCTGAAATGCCTGCCGAAGAACGCGCAGCGCTTCGACATCGCATTCAAGCGCACCAAGGGGTTCTGGCTCGGCATGACCGGCGGCGCGGCGCTGCTGTGCCTGTTCGGCGTCTACTCCCAGCTGTTCGGAGGCCCCTTCGGCTTCCTGTTCCCGGTCATCGGCGCGACCATGGCCGCCGTCTACCTGGCCGACGTCGAGCCCGCCGTCTCCGAGTGAGCCGGATGAGCTGACGCGATCGCCGTTCCACTCCGCGCCCGCCGACGTGCGCCCTGACCACCGACGTTCCACCCACATCACGCATCGGAAGGGATCACCGCCAGATGAGCTATGACCTCATTCTGCTCCGTCACGGACAGAGCGACTGGAACCAGAAGAACCTGTTCACCGGCTGGGTCGACGTGCCGCTGACCGACCAGGGCAGGGCCGAGGCCGCCCGCGGCGGCGAGCTGCTGGCCGAGAACGACCTGCTGCCCGACGTCGTCCACACCTCGCTGCTGCAGCGGGCCATCACCACCGCGCACCTGTCCCTGGAGGCGGCGGACCGGCTCTGGATCCCGGTCAAGCGGGACTGGCGGCTCAACGAGCGCCACTACGGCGCGCTGCAGGGCAAGGACAAGACCCAGGTGCGTGAGCAGTACGGCGACGACCAGTTCATGACCTGGCGCCGCTCCTACGACACTCCGCCGCCGGAGCTCGACGCCGACGACGAGTACTCGCAGATCGGCGACCCCCGCTATGCGGACCTCGGTGACGCCGCCCCGCGCACCGAATGCCTCAAGGACGTCGTCGAGCGCATGCTGCCGTACTGGGAGTCCGCGGTGATCCCGGACCTGAAGGCCGGCAGGACGGTGCTGCTCGCCGCGCACGGCAACTCGCTGCGCGCCCTGGTGAAGTACCTGGACGGCATCAGCGACGAGGACATCGCCGGGCTGAACATCCCCACCGGCATCCCGCTGCACTACCAGCTGGACGAGGACTTCCGGCCTGTGAAGCCCGGGGGCACCTACCTGGACCCTGAGGCCGCGAAGGAGGCCATCGAGGCGGTGGCCAACCAGGGCAAGAAGTGAGGCTGTCCGGGCCGCCCTGCTGAGCGGGACGGCCGCGCGACGCGCGAGCACCGTCCCAGCGACATCATCGAGCGGGAGACCCGACCACGGGTCTCCCGCTCGATGACGTCGGGGCCGTCTTCCTCACCTGCTCGGGCGGTCACATCCGGGCCGGAGAGCCGACTCAGCTCATTCGGCGTGGGCCTTCACGTCCCACTCTCCGGTGACCAGGTAGGCGACCTTCTTGGCCACGGAGACGCCGTGGTCCCCGAAGCGCTCGAAGTATCGGCTGGCCAGCGTGCAGTCCGCCGTGGTGGCCGGGCTAGCATCCCATTCGTCCTCGGCGATCAGGCGGAACACGGAGGCGTGGAGCGCATTGATGGCCTCGTTCTCCGCGGTGATCTCGTCCACGAGGGCGAGGTCCCGGGTCTGCAGGAGCCTCACGACCTTCTCAGCGAGGTCCTGCGCGTGCTGGGCCATCCGCGCGTACACCGGCTTCAGGTGCTCCGGAGAGACGTGGTCCGGGTAGCGCAGGCGGACCAGCTGCCCGATGTGGCGCGCCAGATCCCCCATGCGTTCCAGCGAGGTGCTCATCCGCAGGGCGCCGACGATGGTGCGCAGATCGGAGGCCACGGGCCCCTGCAGCGCCAGCAGGTCGATGGCACGCTCGTCCAGGTCGTTCTGCAGCGCGTCGATCCGCTGATCCGCGGCGATGACCTCCTCCGCCAGCTGCACGTCGGCCGTCTCGAAGGATCGGTAGGCCTTCTGCATCGCCTGGGAGACCAGGGTGGCGATGTCGATCAGCTGCTCGCCGAGGTTCTGGAGGTCTTCCTGAAAGAGCTTGCGCACGGGTGACGGTCCTTTCGTCGTGAGGGGGCCGCGGCCTGCCGTGGGCGCGCCGGGTCGTCCCGGAGCATCCCGACGCTCCAGGCTCACCGACGGACGTGAACGCGGGGCCGCGCCCCAGTCAACCACCAGGTGAACGCTCGTTGAACCCCTTGACGCATCGGGGCCCTGCGGCGACGAGCGCATGAACACATGCCTAAGCTGTAGGCGTGGACTCCCTGCTCATCGCCATCGTCTCCGGCCTGGTCGGCCTGCTCCTGGGCGTCGCCGGGATGCACGCGTTCCGGGTCAGCGAGCTGCAGCGCGCCGCCGGGATCGACGTGGACGAGCCGACCATGCCCGCCGGCGCCACCGAGGTGCTCGCCTCGCTGGGCCTGGCCTACATCGTCGTCGACACCGTCGACGGCGTGGTGCGCGCCAATCCGGCCGCCTACGCCTTCGGCCTGGTGCGCGGCCACACCGTGGTGCACCAGGAGCTGCTCGCCCTCACCGCGCGGGTCCGGGCCGACGGCGTCATCATCGATCAGGACCATGAGCTGCCGCGCGGGCTGCAGGGGGAGTCCTCCATCGTGGTGCATCTGCGTGTGGCTCCGCTGGGGGACGAGTACATCCTGGTCCTGGCCGACGACCGCACCGAGTTCTCCCGCACCCAGGCGGTGCGGCATGACTTCGTCGCCAACGTCTCGCACGAGCTGAAGACCCCGGTGGGCGCCATCTCGCTGCTGACCGAGACCATCGAGGACGCCGCCGACGACGAGGAGGCGGTGCGGCACTTCGCCCAGCGCCTGCAGCGCGAGTCGGCCCGCCTGGCGGCACTGGTCCAGGACATCATCGAGCTCTCCCGCGTGCAGGGCAAGAACGTGGTCCACTCGGGGCGCCCCGTGGACCTGGGAGAGGTCATCTCGGAGGCGGTGGACCGCTCCACGCTGCCCGCGGAGGCCAAAGACATCACCATCAAGGTCGGGGGCAGCCTGACCCGCTCGGTCCACGGGGACCATGATCAGCTGACCATGGCTTTCCGGAACCTCATCGACAACGCCGTGCGCTACTCCCCGGAGGGAACCCGCATCGGGATCGGGCTGTCCTCCCGCGACGGGATCGCGCAGGTGACCATCACGGACCAGGGCATCGGCATCGCCCCGGAGGACCAGGAGCGGATCTTCGAGCGCTTCTACCGTGTCGACGCCGCCCGTTCGCGTCAGACCGGGGGCACCGGTCTGGGGCTGAGCATCGTCAAGCACGTCATCACCAACCACGGGGGAGAGGTCTCCCTCTGGTCCCAGCAGGGCAAGGGGTCCACGTTCACCGTGCGGATCCCGGAGCTCGAGGAGGGCCAGGGGCCCGGGGAGCCCGAGGAGGGCGCCCCGGAGGCCGACGCCGACGGCGCCCCCCGCACCGACCATCAACAGTCCGACCGCGCTCGCGCCGGTGAAGGAGGAACAGCGTGACCAGGATTCTCATCGTCGAAGACGAGACCTCGTTCTCCGAGGCCCTGTCGTACACCCTGCAGAAGGAGGGGTATGACGTCTCGGTCGCCGACGACGGCCTGCAGGCCGTGGAGCTCTTCGACAAGGAGAGCCCCGACCTGGTCCTGCTGGACCTGATGCTGCCGGGCCAGCCCGGCACGGAGGTGTGCCGGCAGATCCGCCAGCGCTCCAATGTGCCGGTCATCATGCTCACCGCCAAGGACTCGGAGATCGACAAGGTGGTGGGCCTGGAGCTCGGCGCCGACGACTACGTGACCAAGCCGTACTCCTCCCGGGAGCTGCTGGCCCGGGTGCGTGCGGTGCTGCGCCGGCACGTGGACACCGAGGTGGATGACACCTCCTCCGTCGCGGCCGGGCCCGTCCGCATGGACGTGGAGCGGCACACGGTGGAGGTCCGCGGAGACGGCGTGAGCCTGCCGCTGAAGGAGTTCGAGCTGCTGGAGATGCTGCTGCGCAACGCCGGACGTGTGCTGACCCGGGGTCAGCTGATCGACAGAGTGTGGGGCTCCGACTACGTCGGGGACACCAAGACCCTCGACGTGCATGTGAAGCGGCTGCGCGCCAAGATCGAGCCGGACCCCTCCCGGCCTCAGCACCTGATCACGGTGCGCGGCCTGGGCTACAAGTTCGAGGAGTGAGGCGCAGGCCAGTGCCGGGGCGCTAGACTGATCGAGGTCCGCCGCGCCCTCGTCCAGGGCGCCCGGGCCGCCGTGCCCCGCAGCGGCGGGACCCGCAGCGGTCCTGCCCTCCAGCCGTGTCGGAGAGTAAGGAGCGTGCGTGTCGAACGTGCAGAACACCAGTCCCAGCCCTGAGGAGAACTCCTCCGCCACGGATCGGCAGCCCATCCGCCGCGCCCTGGTCTCCGTCTTCGACAAGACGGGGCTGACGGAGCTCGCCCAGGGGCTGCACGCGGCCGGCGTCGAGCTGGTCTCCACCGGCTCCACCGCCCAGCGCATCGCCGACGCCGGCGTGCCGGTCACCGAGGTCTCCGAGGTCACCGGCTTCGCCGAGTGTCTGGACGGCCGGGTCAAGACGCTGCACCCCCGCGTCCATGCAGGCATCCTGGCCGACCGGCGGCGCGAGGACCACCGGGCGCAGCTCGACGAGCTGGAGATCCGGCCCTTCGACCTGGTGGTGGTCAACCTCTATCCGTTCGCGGAGACCGTGGCCTCCGGCGCGTCGGAGGATGAGATCGTCGAGAAGATCGACATCGGCGGGCCCTCCATGGTGCGCGCCGCGGCGAAGAACCACGCCTCGGTCGCCGTCGTCGTGGATCCGCTGCGCTACGGGGAGGTCATCACCGCCGCCGAGCAGGGCGGCTTCACCCTGGCCACCCGCCAGCGGCTGGCGGCCCTGGCCTTCGCCCACACCGCCGCCTACGACACCGCGGTGGCCCGCTGGACCTCCCAGCAGTACGACGACGACTTCGACGCCGCCTCGGTGCCGGCGCCCCCTCTGCCCCGGAAGGACAAGGCGCTGCAGTTCCCGCCCTACGCCGGGCTGGCCCTCCAGCGGATCACCGGGCTGCGCTATGGGGAGAACTCGCACCAGCCGGCGGCCCTGTACACGGAGACGCACGCCGCCCCTGGCCTGGCCCAGGCGGAGACGCTCCACGGCAAGGCCATGAGCTACAACAACTACGTCGACGCGGACGCGGCCGTCCGCACCGCCTACGACTTCGCGGGCCCGGCGGTGGCCATCATCAAGCACGCCAACCCGTGCGGCGTCGCGGTGGGGGAGACGGTCGCCGAGGCGCATCGTCGGGCCCACGCCTGCGACCCGCTCTCGGCCTTCGGCGGGGTCATCGCCGCCAACCGCACGATCACCGCCGAGATGGCCGGCACGGTCGCCGAGATCTTCACCGAGGTCGTCGTCGCCCCGGACTTCGAGCCGGAGGCTCTGGAGATCCTCACCCGGAAGAAGAACATCCGGCTGCTGCGGCTGCCGGAGGGCCACCGGCGGGACCGGGTGGAGTACAAGCAGATCTCCGGGGGGATGCTCCTGCAGGCCTCGGATGCCCTGGACGCCGAGGGCGACGTCGTCGACTCCTGGAAGCTGGTCTCCGGGGAGGCCGCCGACGAGGCCACGCTGGCAGACCTCGAGTTCGCCTGGCGCGCGGTGCGCTCGGTGAAGTCCAATGCGATCCTGCTGGCCCGTGAGGGCGCGACGGTCGGCATCGGGATGGGCCAGGTCAACCGCCTGGACTCGTGCCGTCTGGCGGTGCAGCGGGCCAACACGCTCGCAGGTGACGGCGTGGACCGCGCCCGCGGCTCGGTGGCCGCCTCGGATGCGTTCTTCCCGTTCGCGGACGGGCTGCAGAGCCTGATCGCCGCCGGGGTGCGCGCCGTCGTGCAGCCGGGCGGCTCGCAGCGGGACCAGGAGGTCGTCGACGCCGCCGAAGAGGCGGGCCTGACGATGTACCTCACCGGCGCGCGACATTTCTTCCACTGACCTGAGGGGCCGCGAGCCCCTCAGCGTGCGGGCCCGCTCGGCACCGGCCGGCGGATCCCGCCGGCGATGACCACTCATCGGTGCCAACACCCTCGGAAGGGGTGATGTCAGTGTCAGAGAGACTGGATGAGCTCGCAGACCTGGTCCGCCATGAGCGGCTGCGAGATCTGCGCGAGGCGCTGGACGACCTTCCGGTCGGCGAGATCGTCGACTTCCTGGAGCGCCTCGGCGTGCAGGACCGGGCCGTGGCCTTCCGCCTGCTCCCCAAGGACCGGGCGGTGGAGGTCTTCGACCTGCTCGACCAGGCGCTGCAGCACGAGATCATCGAGGGCCTGAAGGACGTCGACGTCGCGCTGTACTTCGACTCACTCGACCCCGACGACCGTGTGCGTCTGATGGACGAGATGCCGGCCTCGGTGGCGCGCAAGATGATGCGGCATCTGGACCCGCGCGAGCGGAGCCTGACCAACATCGTGCTGGGCTACCCCTCCGGCACGATCGGTCGCCAGATGAGCCCCGAATTCGTGGCGATCCCGGAGCACTGGTCGGTGGGGCAGGCGATGGAGAAGATCCGCCGGGCCGGGGATGAGGCGGAGACCCTCTACACGTTGCCGGTGGTGGACCGGCAGCGGCTGCTGAAGGGGGTCGTCTCGCTGCGGGACCTGGTCGCCGCTGACGCTGACGTGAGCATCTCCTCCCTGACCACGGAGGCGGACTCGGTGGATGCGGACCATGACGCCGAGGACGCGGCCCGTCTGTGTGCGGACCGCAAGCACCTGGCGATGCCGGTCACCGACTCCGAGCACCGGGTCGTGGGGATCTTCACCGTCGATGACGCCCTGGACATCCTCGAGCGCGCCGAGTCGGAGGACGCCGCCCGTCACGGCGGTGCCGAGCCGCTGCACCGGCCGTACCTGTCGACACCGGTGCTGACGATCATGCGCTCGCGCATCGTATGGCTGCTGGTCCTGGCGATCGGGGCCACGCTGACGGTGCAGGTCCTCGACGTCTTCGAGGAGACGCTGGAGGCCGTCGTCGTGCTGGCGCTGTTCGTCCCGCTGCTGATCGGCACCGGAGGCAACACCGGCAATCAGGCGGCCACCACCGTCACGCGCGCCATGGCGCTGGGCGATGTCACCACCCGGGACGTGTTCAAGGTGTTCTGGCGGGAGATCAGGGTCGGCATCACGCTGGGCTCCGTGTTGGGGGTCCTCGGGTTCCTGCTGGTCAGCTGGCGGTGGGAATGGCATGTGGGGGCGGTGATCGGGCTCACGCTGCTGGCCATCTGCACCCTGGCGGCCTCGGCCGGCGGACTCATGCCGATCCTGGGCAAGAAGCTGGGTGCGGATCCCGCCGTGTTCGCCAATCCGTTCATCTCCACCTTCGTGGACGCGACCGGACTGATCGTCTACTTCCTCATCGCCCGCGCCGTGCTCGGTATATGACCCGGGACATGACCCGGGAGATGAGCGCGTCGCCGCAGGCGACGAAACGGAGCACGGGCTCAAGCCCGCACTCCGGTAGATTTGGATCGTCGACTGACCGAAAACAGGCCGGGGCGACGCTCCAGCCTGTTCCCTGACCCCAGACCTCGAGGGAGATCACGCGCCGATGGCCAAGATCATCTACACCCACACCGACGAAGCGCCGATGCTGGCGACCTACTCGTTCAAACCGATCGTGGAGGCCTTCGCCTCGACCGCAGGCGTGGAGGTGGAGACCCGAGACATCTCGCTGGCCGGTCGCATCATCTCCCAGTTCCCGGACCACCTCACCGAGGAGCAGCGTGAGGCGGACGCCCTGGCCGAGCTGGGCGAGCTGGCCAAGACCCCCGAGGCGAACATCATCAAGCTGCCGAACATCTCCGCCTCGGTGCCGCAGCTGAAGGCCGCGGTCGCCGAGCTGCAGTCCCAGGGCTACGCCCTGCCCGACTACCCGGAGTCCCCCTCCACCGAGGAGGAGAAGGACATCCGCGCCCGGTACGACCGGGTCAAGGGCTCGGCCGTGAACCCGGTGCTGCGTGAGGGCAACTCGGACCGCCGTGCTCCCGAGTCCGTGAAGGCCTACGTCCGGGCCAACCCGCACCGGATGGGCGAGTGGACCTCCGAGTCGAAGACCAACGTGGCCACCATGGGTGCCGACGACTTCGCCTCCAATGAGCAGTCGGTGGTCCTGGCTTCCGAGGACACGCTGACGATCCAGCTGGTCACCGACTCCGGCGAGACCGTGGTGCTGAAGGACGCTCTGCCGGTGCAGGCCGGGGAGGTCGTGGACGCCACCGTGATGCGCGCCGCCGCCCTGGACGAGTTCCTGGCCGCTCAGGTGGCACGCGCCAAGGAGGAGGACGTGCTCTTCTCCGCGCACCTGAAGGCCACCATGATGAAGGTCTCCGACCCGATCATCTTCGGCCACATCGTCAAGGCCTACTTCCCGCAGCTGTTCGCCCAGTACGGGGAGCAGCTCGCCCAGGCGGGCCTGTCGGCCAACGACGGGCTGGCCTCGATCCTCTCCGGCGTGGAGGACCTCGACGCCGACGTCGCGGAGGGTGTCAAGGCCGAGATCGAGAAGGGCCTCTCTGAGGGACCGCGGCTGGCCATGGTCGACTCTGACCGCGGCATCACGAACCTCCACGTACCCTCCGACGTGATCGTCGACGCCTCCATGCCGGCGATGATCCGCAACGGCGGCCACATGTGGGGCCCCTCCAACGAGGAGGACGACACTCTCGCCGTCATCCCGGACTCCTCCTACGCGGGTGTCTACCAGGCCGTCATCGAGGACTGCCGCGCCCATGGGACTCTGGACCCGGCCACGATGGGCACGGTGCCCAACGTCGGCCTGATGGCGCAGAAGGCCGAGGAGTACGGCTCCCACGACAAGACCTTCGAGATCTCCCAGCCGGGCACCGTGCAGGTGCTCGACGCCGCCGGTTCGGTGCTCATGGAGCACCAGGTGGCCGCCGGAGACGTCTGGCGCGCCTGCCAGACCAAGGACGCCCCGATCCAGGACTGGGTCAAGCTGGCCGTGACCCGGGCCCGCGAGTCCGGCACGCCCGCCGTCTTCTGGCTGGACGCGGAGCGTGCCCACGACGCCAACCTCATCGCGAAGGTGGAGGCCTACCTGGGCGACCACGACACCGAGGGCCTGGACATCCGGATCCTCAACCCTGTGGAGGCCACGAAGCTCTCCATGGAGCGCATCCGCCGCGGCGAGGACACCATCTCGGTGACCGGCAACGTGCTGCGCGACTACCTGACCGACCTCTTCCCGATCCTGGAGCTGGGAACCTCGGCGAAGATGCTCTCCATCGTGCCGCTGATGGCCGGCGGCGGCCTGTTCGAGACCGGGGCCGGCGGATCCGCTCCGAAGCACGTCCAGCAGCTGGTCCAGGAGGACTACCTGCGGTGGGACTCCCTGGGAGAGTTCTTCGCGCTGGTGCCCTCGCTGGAGAAGTACGCCGAGCAGGCCGATGCCCCCAAGGCGAAGGTGCTGGCCTCCGCGCTGGACCGCGCCACCGCGACGTTCCTGATGGAGAACCGCTCCCCGGGCCGGAAGCTGGGCACGATCGACAACCGCGGCTCGCACTTCTATCTGGCCCAGTACTGGGCCCAGGAGCTGGCCGCCCAGACCGAGGACGCCGAGCTGGCGGAGATCTTCGGTCCCGTGGCCGAGCAGCTGGTCTCCCAGGAGGAGACCATCCTCGCGGAGCTCAACGGCGTGCAGGGCCAGTCCGTGGAGCTGGACGGCTACTACCGGCCCGACGACGCCAAGGCGGCTGCGGCCATGCGCCCCTCGGCCACGCTCAACACGATCGTGGACGGCCTGAAGGGCTGACCGCCGCCCTCGGCTGAGACATGACGGGCCCGGGCTCCCTGAACAGGGAGCCCGGGCCCGTCACGTGTTCCGACGTCGGTGGCCTTGACCTCGTAGGATGGTGAGCCGGACCACCCCAGACGCGCCCGGACATGCTCAGGCATGATCGGGGGCCGACAAGTTCGAGACGCGGACGGAGACCTCGTGACCTCACGCATCCACCTCATGCCCGACGGCGAGCCGGAGCTCGTCGCCGGCCTCCAGGCCCAGGGAGCCGAGATCGTCGGCGCGGACGAGCAGCCGACGGCGGTGGTGGTCACCGGCATGTTCCGCAGCTTCAACCTGGCGGAGGTCCTCGAGGCCAACCCGCAGATCTCCTGGATCCAGCTGCCCAGCGCCGGCATCGAGAAGTACGGCGAGATCCTGCGTCGGTTCCCGGACCGGCTCTGGACCTCCGCCAAGGGCTCCTACGCCAAGCCCGTCGGCGAGCACGGGCTGCTGCTGACCCTGGCGGCCCTGCGCGGACTCAAGGTCCGGGCCCGGGCCACCAGCTGGGGCACCGAGGGCGGGATCTCGCTGAACGGACTGCGCTGCGTCGTGGTCGGGGCCGGAGGCGTGGCTGCGGAGATGGTGCGCCTCTACAAGGCCTTCGACACGCATGTCACGGTGGTCCGGCGCACCCAGGAGCCGCTGCAGGGCGCAGATCGGACCGTCTCCCAGGACCAGTTGGACGAGGTGCTCGACGGTGCTGACGTCCTGGCCCTCGCCGCCGCCGTCACCCCGGACACGGAGAACATGATCGGGGCCCGCCAGCTCGGTCTGCTGGCCGACGGCGCGGTGGTCGCCAACGTGGGGCGCGGTCGACTGATCGACCATGACGCCCTGGTGGACGCGCTGCGTGCCGGACGGCTGCGAGGAGCCGGGCTAGACGTCACGGAGCCGGAACCGCTGCCTGACGGCCACCCGCTGTGGGAGCTGGAGACCTGTCTGATCACGCCGCACACCGCGGACACCAAGGCCATGGTGGTTCCGCTGCTGCGGGACCGCGTGCTGGAGAACCACCGTCGCCTGCGCGACGGCGAGCCGCCGGTCGGCGTCGTCGACACCACCGCCGGGTACTGAGCGGGGAGAGGCCCCGCTGGACCGCAGGATCCGATCAAGGAGGACCGGAGCATGGCACACATCCTGACCGTCAGAGGCAAGACCCCCAGCATCGGTGCCGGGGTGTTCCTGGCACCCACCGCCGCGATCACCGGCGACGTCGTCCTGGAGCCGGACTCCTCGGCGTTCTACGGCGTCTCGGCTCGGGGCGACTCGGCACGCATCACCGTCGGCGCCGGGACGAACCTGCAGGACAATGTGGTGCTCCACGCGGACGAGGGGTACCCCTGCACGCTGGGGGCAGGCGTCTCCGTCGGCCACGGCGCCGTCGTGCACGGGGCGACGGTCGGGGCCGACAGTCTCATCGGCATGGGAGCGACCCTGCTCAACGGCTCCATGGTGGGCGAACAGAGCCTTGTGGCGGCGGGCGCCCTGGTGCTGGAGGGCACCGTCATTCCGCCCCGGTCCTTGGTGGCCGGCGTGCCCGCGAAGGTGCGGCGCGAGCTCACCGAGGATGAGGTCGCCGGGCTGAGGGAGAACGCTCAGACCTACCTGGAGCTGAAGGACGCCCACATCCACGCCGAACCGGCCTGAGCCGCCGGGCCGTGCGCGCATGCCGCGGCTCGTGGCAGACTGCGCACCGAGTCGTGACAGGTGACCAGGAGGGCGCATGGCAGAGGAGATCGCTGGCCTGCCTCACCCGCGCGTGGGGTTCCACGCCTCGCAGGAGCAGATCCCTCCGTCCCAGCTGCTGCGCGACGTGCAGCTGGCCGAGCAGGTGGGGTTCGACGCGGCCATGAGCTCGGACCACTTCATGCCCTGGTCCACCCGACAGGGGCATTCAGGCTTCACGCTGGCGTGGCTGGGGGCGGCGCTGGCCACCACCAGCTTCTCCCTGGGCGCGGTCACGGCACCCGGACAGCGCCATCATCCGGCCGTCGTCGCGCAGGCCTACGCCACCTTGGCGGAGATGTTCCCCGGCCGGGTCTGGGCGGCCCTGGGCGCCGGCCAGGCGATGAACGAACATATCACCGGGGACCCCTGGCCTGACCGGGAGACCCGACGGCGCCGACTGGCCGAATGCGCCGACATCATCCGTCGTCTGCATCGGGGGGAGCGGGTCAGCCACGACGGCCTGGTCCGCGTGGACGACGCCGTCCTCTACGACCTGCCCACCGACCCCGTGCCGCTCTACGCGGCCTGCATCACGGTGGAGTCTGCGCAGCGGGCCGCCGAGTGGGCGGAGGGCGTGATCACGCTGAACCAGCCCGACCACGCCGAACGGGACGTGCTGCAGGCCTATCGGGAGGCCGGCGGCGTCGGCCCGGCGATGCTGCAGGTCCACCTCAGCTGGGCGGAGACCAGAGCCGAGGCGGAGGCTCTGGCCCATGACCAATGGCGGACCAACGTCTTCGGGCCCCCGGTGGATCAGGACCTGCCCTCCCCGGAGCATTTCGACGCCGTCGCCGAGGATGTTCCGCTGGCGAGGGTCCGGGAGGCGGTGCGTATCTCGGAGTCCCCGCAGTGGCACCTGGAGCACCTGGTCGAGGACGTGGAGGCCGGCTTCGACACCCTGTACCTGCACCACGTGGGCCAGGATCAGCGCCCCTGGCTCGACACCGCCGGAGAGCACGTGCTCCCCGGGCTCCGGTCCGGCTGAGTCAGCACCGGCCGCCGCCGTAGGAGGACCCCAACATGCGTATCGCCGACACCGCCGACCTCTGGTACAAGAACGCCGTGGTCTACTGCCTGGATGTGGAGACCTTTCTGGACGCGGACGGAGACGGCGTCGGGGACTTCGCCGGGCTCACTCAGCGGGTGGACTACCTGGCCGAGCTGGGGGTGACCTGCCTGTGGCTCATGCCCTTCTACCCGTCTCCGCGGCGCGATGACGGCTACGACGTGCAGGACATGTACGGGGTGGATCCGCGCTACGGCGACCACGGCGACGTCGTCGAGTTCATCCGGGTGGCCCATGACCGCGGCATCCGGGTGATCATCGACCTGGTCATCAACCACACCTCGGACCGGCACCCGTGGTTCCGACGGGCCCGGTCCTCGAAGGACAGCCCGTACCGGGACTTCTACGTATGGCGCGCGGACACCCCTCCGGACACCTCCGATCAGACCATGTTCCCCGATGTGGAGGACGGGATCTGGACCCGTGATGAGAAGACCGGCGAGCACTACCTGCATCACTTCTTCCGTCATCAGCCGGATCTGAACACCGCCAATCCGCAGGTGCGGGAGGCGATCGAGCGGACCATGGGGTTCTGGCTGCAGATGGGCGTCGACGGCTTTCGGGTGGACGCCGTGCCCTTCGCGCTGAACGAGAACACCATCGACCTGCAGCAGCACCATGCCTTCGACGAGCCGCATGACTATCTGCGGGCTCTGCGCGGCTTCCTGCAACGACGCTCCTCCGGCAACGGCGCGGGGATCATGCTCGGTGAGGTCAACCTCCCGCATGAGGAACAGGTGGAGTTCTTCGGCGGCGACGGCGGCGACGGCGGCGACCAGCTGACCATGCAGTTCGACTTCCTCACCAACCAGAAGGTGTTCCTGGCCATGGCGCGGCAGGACGCCCGGCCGATCGCGGAGGCGCTGCGCAGCCGCCCCACCGGCCTTCCGGAGACCTGCCAGTATGCGACCTTCCTGCGCAACCATGACGAGCTCACCCTCGACCTGCTCGACACGGACGAGCGGGAGGAGATCTTCGCCGCGTTCGGCCCTGCGGAGGAGATGCAGCTCTTCGGCCGCGGACTGCGCAGGAGACTCCCGCCCATGGTGGACGGAGACCCCCGGCGCCTGAAGATGGCGTACTCGCTGCTGTTCGCCCTGCCCGGCACTCCGGTGCTGTTCTACGGTGAGGAGATCGGCATGGGGGAGGAGCTCTCCCTGGAGGGGCGGGCCGCGGTGCGCACCCCTATGCAGTGGTCCGCAGAGAAGAACGGCGGCTTCTCCGCGGCTCGTCCCAGCCGGCTGCCGCGGCCGGTGGTGAAGGGCCCCTATGGCCCGGAGCATGTCAATGCGGCCGATGCCCGCCGGGACGCCGGCTCGCTGCTGCAGCACATCACGCGGCTCTGCCAGCGCTACCGGGAGTCACCGGAGCTGGGCTGGGGCACGATGGAGATCATCGAGCAGCCGCACCAGCAGGTGCTGGCCCACCGGATGGTCTGGCGGGGCTCCTCCATGGTCCTGCTGCACAATCTGAGCCCGGAGCCGGTGGTCGTCGGCTTCGAGCTCGAGGACCTGTCGGAGGGCACGGAGCTGGTGGATCTGCTGCAGCCCGGGGCCTGCCGGCTGGATGCCGGCCGTCGCTCCGAGATCGACCTGGAGGGCTATGGGCACCGCTGGCTGCGTGTCAGGAGGCAGGAGGACCCGCGGCTCGTCTGAGGCCCCAGGTCATGTGGAGGCACGGACCAGGTTCCGTGGGTATAGTCACGCTTCGGACCACTCTGCCGCGAGGCGTCGGTGGTCCGACAGCACCCTGTGATCCGTTGCTGAGAGGCACCTGACGATGAAGCCCACCGCCGTGACGTCCCTGGCGATCGCCGGGACCCTGCTGCTCACCTCCTGCGCGTCGAACCCCTTCGCGGACGACGCCCCCGAGGACTCCGACGACGGCACCGTCGCTGAGGCCGAAGTCCCCAGTCTCGGCGAGATCCAGGACGAGATGTGGGAGACGATGCTCGCCGCCGAGACCGTCACCATCGAGGGGCAGGTCGAAGCCGGGGAGGCCGATCTGGACGAGCTGTTCGAGCAGATCGACGAGGACGCGGTCGGCGACATCACGATCACGGGTGCCCTGGACGGGACGGATTCGGAGATGAGCTACGCGGCCGGGGAGGGCAACACCTTCACCCAGCGTGCGGTCGGTGGTGTCGAGTACTTCCGCGGGGAGGACTTCGGCGCCCTGCTGTACGGCAACCTGGACGACGACGTCGCCGCCGCGGTGGAGCCGGAGTTCATCGAGGACCTGGTCGCCGACCAGTGGGTGGAGTTCTCCGCCGACGGCTCGGCCTCCATCTTCTCCGCCGAGGACTTCCTGGGCATCTGGCAGCGCGAGCTGCGCGAGGAGGACACGGACGCGATCTCGGGAGTCCGGGAGACCCGAGACGGGCAGGAGGTCTACGTCTACGCGCAGCAGGACGGCGAGACCGAGTACGTGGTGGCCGCGGACGGACAGCCGCACCTCCTGGAGCTGCGGGATGAGGACAGCACGTACACCTTCACCGACTGGAACTCCGCGGACATTCCCGAGGAGCCTGAGAACGTCATCACCCTGGACGACATCTTCGACGCCATCGCCGACCATCAGGGGTGGCCCACCGAGGAGGACGTCTCGGACCAGTGATGGGGTCGCGCGGCGACGCGCGGCGGAACGGAAGAATCATGCACCGCCTGAAGGAGGCACGACGTGACTGAGGAGATGGAGACCGCTGCGGTCCCGACCACGGTGAGGACGCTGGGGATCGTGGGGATCGCCCTGCTGGCCCTCACCGGCTGTGGGGCCGGCGAGGCCGAGGAGGACGCCGGCGAGCAGGACGCCGGTCAGGAGGATGTGGATCCGGACGGCGCCGAGGACCAGGGCGACGAGCCGGACGAGATCGCCGAGGACGGGGCCGACGAGGAGCCCGAGGACGAGACGGAGGCTGAGGCGGGAGACGCTCCGGCCATCGAGGAGATCGAAGCCGACCTGTGGCGTGCCATGGAGGAGGCCGAGTCCGTGGTGCTCGACGCCGAGGTGCCCGCCGGCGCCGAGGAGGTCGAGGCCGACATCGACGCCGAAGAGGGTGCGGACACCATCGTCCAGCACTACTCGGGGCAGATGGACGGCTCGGCGCTGACCCTGCGGGAGGAGGCAGGCGGCGCCTCGGCCGAGTACATCTCCTTCGACGACGGCACCTATCTGCGCGGCGAGGACGAGCTGGCCGCCGTGGCGCGACAGTTCCCGGGTGAGATCGACGAGGACGAGCTGGCCGGTGAGTTCGAGGGCAAGTGGGTGGACTACTCGCAGATCTTCCCCGAGGGCTTCACGGTGGACGAGTGGATGGCCGACTTCCGCGGCAGCCTCGAGGAGGCCGGAGGATTCGGCGAGCTCGAGGCGGAGGCGGACACCCGCGACGGCGAGGACGTGTGGATCTACACCGATGACCGCCGGGAGATCGTGGTCCGGGCCGGGGATGACCCGGTGCTGCTGTCGGTCTACGCGGACAATGACGGCGACGTCTTCGACGTCCGGTTCAGCGACTGGGACGAGGCTGCCGAGCCGGAGCGACCCGCTGACGAGGACATCCTGACCGTCGACGATATGGAGGACATCCTCAGCTGATCGGTGCGTCGACCCGGCGCCCCGGTTCAGCGGAGCTGTTGCTCGAGTGAACCGACCGCCGAGTGGACGTTCAGGTTCCGTCCAGATTCAGCGTGATCCGGGCGACAACCTGGACGATTCATGGGAGCGTCCTCATAGATTCGCGAGAAAGCTTTTGCAGAGCTTTCTTTCAGGGAAGTTCTATGGTGAGAATGGTCACGAGTCATCTGGTCGAAGGCAGGCGACTGCCGCAGAACGGTCAGATCAGGTGACCAGCGGAAAGCCCGCGATGCATCGAGAATGCACCTGGACGGAGGTACTGATCCTATGGTTACCACCGACGACAACAAGCTTCGCTCCCTGGCTGCCGCCATCGGAGTCGGATCCCTGGCACTGTTCGGCGTCACAGCCTGTGACACCAACGGGGACACCGGCGAAGAGGACCCGGCGGTCGAAGAGGAAGAGGGTATGGAGGAGGACCCGGCCGAGGACCCGGCTGAGGACCCGGCCGAGGAGGAAGAGGAGGGCTGATCCCTTCTCCGACGTCCGGTTGAGGTCGTCTCCTGCAGGGCACGGTCCCGGCGGGAGAGCTTCTCCAGTACGACGATGGTCGGTGCGGCTCGGCCCATGGTGGACCGAGCCCACCGATCCAGTGCGGCCCCGGCGGTGCATACCGCCGGGGCCGTTCTGTGTCCGGAGGGCGTGCCCGTGGTCACCCCGGCGCGTCGCTGCGCACGTCCAGCGCACACCCCGGGGCTCTCCAGGGCCTTTTCGGCGGGCCTCCTGAGGGTGGTCTTCGGGCGGCTCCCTACCCCGTATCGGCCTGTACCCAGGGTCTGACCAGGGAGGATTGCCAAGGTGGGCACTTCCTCGATGCTCCGTAAGAGGTTCCCGAGAGTTTCCCGATCTGCCCGTGCTGAGCTTTTCCGAGCCCCTCTCCGTGTGGTGATGATGGGGACAAGCCATCCGGACGGCGTCGCGGTCAGCGGCCGAGGCGCCAGGCTCGGAAGGCCTGGAAGACAGACGCGGAGAGTCCGCGGAGCATCACACACGATGCATGACCACGGAGGTGCACACCATGGCTGCAACCGACGCGAACAAGCTTCGTTCCCTGGCCGCCGCCGTCGGCGTCGGCTCGCTGGCGCTTTTCGGCGTGACCGCATGCGACACCGAGGGCGAGGCCCCGGAGGACGCACCGGTCGAGGAGGAGGGCGCTCCCGAGGAGGGTGCTCCCGAGGAGGACCCGGCTGACGAGGGCCTCCCGGAGGAGGACCCGGCTGAGGAGGACCCCGCCGAGGGTGACGCCGGCCTCGAGGAGGACGGTGCCGCTGAGGACGACGCCGCCGACGAGGAGCTTGAGGGCGGCCTGGAGGACGAGGGTGCTGAGGAGGAGGACGGCCTGGACGGCTGACCCTCTCCGACGCGTCCAGGGCGTCGCAGGCACTGTGACGCTCCGTCCGCACAGACAAGGAGGCCCCCGCACCGGCGAGCTGCCGGGCGGGGGCCTCCTTCTGTGTCCACCTGCGTCCATCCGCCGCTGAGACGCCAGGTCTCAGCGACGTCAGGACTCAGCCGAGGACGGCCGCCGGATCAGTTGGTGGTGACGGCGTCCTGGAGCGGCTGAGCGGCACCGGACACGGTGTCCTGGATGCGCTGGCCGATCTCGGCGTCGACGTTCTTCCAGTACTGGAAGGCGTTGGACAGGACCGGCTCGCGCACACCGTCGAGGGCGCCGGAGACGGTCTCCACCAGGCGGTCCCGGGCGGCGTCGTCGAAGACCTCACGCACCAGGATGCCCGGCTGGGTGAAGTCGTCGTCCTGCTCGCGCAGGGTGTAGGCGGAGCGGACCAGCTCGCCGTCGGCCTCCCAGCCGTTGTCCACCGGGCCCTGCTCGTCGGACCAGGTCGAGCCCTCCACCGTGTTCGGGGCGTAGACCGGCCGGTCGCCGCTGTGGTCGTACCACATGTTGCCCTCGAAGTTGTAGGTGTGGACCTCGTTCTTCGGGCGGTTGACCGGCAGCTGCTGGAAGTTGGTGCCGATGCGGTAGCGGTGGGCGTCCGCGTAGGCGAAGTTGCGGCCCAGCAGCATCTTGTCCGGAGAGTTGCCGGTGCCCGGCACCATGTTGGCCGGCGAGAACGCGGCCTGCTCGATCTCCGCGAAGAAGTTCTTCGGGTTGCGGTTCAGGGTCAGCGTGCCGACCTTGATGCGCGGGTAGTCCGCCTGCGGCCAGGTCTTGGTCAGGTCGAACGGGTTGATCTTGTAGGTCTTGGCGTCCTCGTACGGCATGATCTGGACGTACAGCGTCCAGGTGGGGTGCTCGCCGCGGGCGATGGCGTCGAAGAGGTCACGGCGGTGGAAGTCGGCGTCGGCGCCGGCCAGCTTCTCGGCCTCGTCGTTGGTCATCGTGTCGAAGCCGGCGTCATTGATGAAGTGGTACTTCACCCAGAAGCGCTCGCCGTCGGCGTTGTTCCACTGGTAGGTGTGGGAGCCGTAGCCGTTCATGCGGCGCCAGGTGGCGGGCAGGCCGCGGTCGCCCATCAGGTAGGTGACCTGGTGGGCGGACTCGGGGTTCTGGGTCCAGAAGTCCCACTGCATGTGGGCGTCACGCAGCCCGGAGTCTGGAAGGCGCTTCTGGGAGCGGATGAAGTGGGGGAACTTCATGGGGTCGCGGACGAAGAACACCGGGGTGTTGTTCCCGACGATGTCCAGGTTCCCCTCCTCCGTGTAGAACTTCAGCGCGAAGCCGCGCACGTCGCGCCAGGTGTCCGGGGAGCCGAGCTCGCCGGCCACCGTCGAGAAGCGCAGCAGGGTCTCCGTGGTGCGGCCCGGCTGGAAGACGTCGGCCTTGGTGTACTTCGAGACGTCCTCGGTGACCTCGAAGGTGCCGAAGGCACCGGCGCCCTTGGCGTGCGGACGACGCTCGGGGACGTTCATCCGGTTGAAGTGCGCCAGGGTCTCGACCAGGTGGTGGTCATGCAGCAGCAGGGGACCGTCTGCGCCGACGCTGAGCGAGTGGCGGTCGCTCACCGCGGGGATGCCGGCCTGGGTCGTCGACCCGGTGGCGTTCGGGGTGTTGCCAGTGGTCATCACTGTTCCCTTTCTCTCTTCCTTGGGTGTTTCTCGGGTGAGGCAGGTCTGGTCGGCCGCGCGCCGTGGGCCACGACGGCGGACAGCAGGCTCAGCGGGCGGTTGAGCTCTCGGCGGGGGAGGCGGGCGCGCTCTGACGGGCGGCGCACTCGTCGCAGATGCCGCGGAACACGACGTCGGCGACCTCCACGGTCATGCCGAGACCGGGAGGCGGCTGCAGGCATGGGGCCTCACCGGGGACGCATTCGACGTCCTCGATCCGCCCGCACACCGTGCAGATGGCGTGGTGGTGATTGTCATGGGTGCGCGTCTCGTAGCAGGCGGGCGAGCCCGGCGGATCGAAGCGGCGCAGCAGGTCGTGGGCGGTGAGGTCGTGCAGCACGGTGTACACCGACTGCACGGTGATCTCCGGGAGATGCTCGGTGACCTTGGCGTGGATGGCCTCCGCCGGGCGGTGCGGCTCATCGGCGACGGCGTCGAGCACGGCCAGGCGCTGGCGGGTGACGCGCAGTCCGCGGTCGCGCAGCTGGGAGGGCCAGTCGGTCGTCAGGGTCACGAACACCAGTCTGCCCTAGATCTGAGTGATTCACAATTACTGGGGAGCCGTAAGTTCGGCAGGGTTGGCGCCGTTCACCCTCCAAAGGCTGTCGAGTCGACCGCAGGGCTACTTCTTCGCAGGTCAGGTGGATTTCAACTGGCGTTCACGCCTCGTCTGCGTCACCTCTTCCCGCCCCTGGCATCGTGAGGGCGTTCTGCCCCGTCGTCAGTGAGAGGATCCATCACGATGCCCGTCCGAGAGCTGCTCCCCATGCTCGGTCATGTCCGCGGCAAGCGCAGCGCCGTCACCTGCGCGCTGAAGTGCGCCAACGCCTGCGCTGGAGAGGTCTGCAACACCTCCGGCAATGAGACCTTCCGGGAGGTCGCCTCGGCGGCCCTGACCCGACGCCAGCTGCTCGGCGCCTCCGCCGCGGGCGCGCTGGCCATCGCGGTGGGGGCGGCCGCCGGGCCGCAGGCGGTACCGGCGTCCGCGAGCACAGGATCCCGGCTGACGTTCCGTCCGATCAGCCCCGTCCACCGCGACGTCGACGGGCTGATCGTGCCGGAGGGCTACACCTGGGAGCCCGTCATCCGCTGGGGCGACAAGGTCTTCGCCGACGCCCCGGAGTTCGACGCTGGACACCAGACCGCCGAGGCGCAGGCGAAGCAGTTCGGGTACAACAACGACTACCTCGAGATCGTGGAGGTCCCCGGATCGAAGGGGCGTCGGGCGGTGCTGTTCGCCAACCACGAGTACACCAACGAAGACATCATGTTCCCCGAGGGCACCGACGAGGCCACCCGCCGGTCCGTGGGCATGGCCGCCCACGGGCTGACCGTCGTCGAGGTGACGCGGAAGAATCGGAACCACGCCTGGCAGGTCGACGTCGACGGCGTGCGCAACCGCCGCTTCCTGCTGGACACCGAGTTCGAGCTCACCGGTCCGGCCGCCGGCTCGGAGCTGCTGGTCACCGCCGACGACCCCGAGGGCCGGAGGGTCCGCGGCACGCTGAACAACTGCGCCGGCGGTCTCACCCCCTGGGGCACGTTCCTCTCCGGGGAGGAGAACTTCCACGGGTACTTCGTCTCCGAGGGGACCTCCGAGGCGGACCGTCGGTATGGCATCGACGCCGAGCCCACGGTCCGCGGCTGGGAGCAGGACGAGCCCCGATTCGACACCCGGAACCCGGGGTATGAGAACGAGAAGAACCGTTTCGGCTGGATCGTGGAGGTCGACCCCTGGGACCCGGAGTCCACCCCCGTGAAGCACACCAGCCTGGGCCGGTTCAAGCATGAAGGCGCCACCGTCATCCTCTCGGAGTCCGGCCATGCGGTGGCCTACGCCGGTGATGACGAGCGCTTCGACTACCTGTACAAGTTCGTCTCGCGCGGGACCTACGTCGAGGGGGACCGGGCGCACAACAAGACCCTGCTGACGGAAGGCGATCTGTACGTCGCGAAGTTCACCGGGAACTCCCCGGCGGCCGAGATCGACGGGACTGGGGCGCTGCCCTCCGACGGCGCCTTCGACGGCACCGGTGAGTGGCTCCCGCTGCTGGTGGACGGCGAGCCTCAGGTGCCGGGCTTCACCGCCGAGGAGGTGCTGGTCCATACGCGGCTGGCCGCCGACGCCGCGGGGGCCACGGCGATGGACCGCCCCGAGGATGTGGAGCCCAACCCGCACACCGGCAAGGTCTACATGGCCTGCACCAACAACTCTCAGCGCGGGCCGGACGGCGCCGCCGGCGCCGACGAGGCGAACCCGCGGACGGCGAATCGCGACGGGCACGTCGTGGAGATCACCGAACGCGGCGGTCAGACCTCCACGGTGTTCGACTGGACGCTGCTGCTGGTCTGCGGAGACCCCTCCCGGGATGACTCCACCTACTTCAGCGGGTTCCCGGCGGACCAGGTCTCTCCGATCTCCTGTCCGGACAACGTCGCCTTCGACTCCCAGGGGAACCTATGGATCTCCACCGACGGCGCCCCCAGCGGGATCGGTCTCTGCGACGGGCTGTTCAAGGTCCACCTGGATGGGGAGGCCCGCGGCAAGGTGGAGCAGTTCCTGTCCGTGCCCGCCGACGCCGAGACCTGCGGGCCGGTGATCCACGATGACCAGCGCAGCGTCTTCGTGGCCGTCCAGCACCCCGGCGAGGACGGCGTCTGGGGCGACCAGCGGTCGGCGTTCCCGGACTATGTGGGCGAGGACGGGCCGGGGCTGGCCGCCGTGCCGCGCCCCGCCGTGGTGCAGGTGCTCCCCGGCAGGCCGAAGAAGGGAACGTCCGACGCCCGACAGCGCCGGCTCATCGGCGACGTCCACGCCGGGGAGGAGCTGAAGCACGGCCTCGCCACGGGCTGAGGCGCCGGGAGGGATGCGTCGGACCCCGCCGCTAGACTGGTCGCGGAGTCCGACGGATGAGGAGACGACGTGCAGCGACAGGTGCGCCGACAGGTCACCGCGGCGGACGTCGCCGCCCGGGCCGGGGCGTCACGCAGCGCCGTGTCGCTGGTGCTCAACGGGCGTGCCGACGGCAACGTCGCGCCAGCGCTCCAGGAGCGCATCCGAGCCGCCGTCGAGGAGCTCGGCTACATCCCGCAGAGCGTCGGGCAGTCGCTGCGCAGCCGCAGCACCCGGACCATCGGCGTCATCACCGATGAGATCGTGACCTCGCCCTTCGCCGGCGGCATCATCAGCGGGGCCGACGCCGTCGCGCGGGAGTCCGGCTACATGGTCATGGTGGCCGACACGGAGGGCGAGGAGGCGCGCATCGGGCGGATGTGCGAGGTCTTCTTCGCCCGCAACGTCGACGCGCTCATGCTCGCCACCGGAGGGCTGGTGACGGTGGACCCTGCGGAGACGTTCTTCTCCGCGCCCGCCGTGCTGGCCAACTGTCTGGATCCCTCACGACGTGCTCCCGCGGTGATTGCCGACGAGGCCGACGGATCGGTGCAGGCGGTGCGCCATCTGCTGGAGCTCGGTCACCGGGACATCGCCCTGCTGTGCGGCACCGAGGAGTCACCGGCCACCCCCCTGCGCAGGGACGGTTTCCTGCAGGCCGCCGGGGAGGTGGCCACGCAGGTGGTCCCCTGCGGCTGGGAGATCGCCGAGGGCTACCGTGCTGCCTCCGCGTTTCTCGACGGCGCCGCGCCGCCCACCGCCGTGCTGGCCTCGAACGACCGCACGGCGGTGGGAGTCCTGCTGGCTGCCGCGCATCGCGGCGTGGACGTCCCCGGTGACCTCTCGGTGGTCGGGGTGGACGACCAGGCACATGTGGCCGCTCAGGTGGTCCCTGCGCTGACCACGGTGGCGCTGCCCCACCAGGACATCGGGCGACGGGCCATGGAGATCCTGCTGGCCGGGATCTCCAGGGCGGACACGCAGGCGCCTCACGAGCCGGAGCTGCTGCCGACTCAACTGATCAGGCGGGACTCCACGGGCGCAGCGCCCACCAGGTGACGGCGGCACCCTGGGGGATCAGCTGCCACTGCTGCCCCGGCGCGGGTTCCGCCCGCACCGTGCGCGCCGGCCCGTCCTCCCGGTAGACCTCGATGATCGACCGGTCGATCACGATCCGGGAGGCGGGCCCGCTGTAGACCGTCTCGGCCGTCTCCGATCCCGTGTCCGATCCCGTCTCCGACCCCGTCAGCGGACTCGTGGGCATCCGCAGCGTCACGACTGCCGGGCTCCCCGTCGAGCCGTGGGGCTCGACGACGACGTCACAGGCGTCCGGGAGGACGACGACGTCGTCGTCGGCACGGTGCGCCGGGCCCTCGCGCCATCCCTCGCATTCCGGGGCGGGCCGGCTGACCAGTGCGCCGTCCTGCAGCGTGAGCTCCCGCGGCCAGGTGAGCAGTCCCGACCACCCGGCCGCGTCGCTGAGCTCCTGAGCACGGCGCTCGCGGGCCCACCCGATCATCAGCGCCCGGTCGGGCTCGGCGAGCACCTGCGGCGCGTAGAAGCTGGGGCCGTCGTCGACCGCCGAGGTGCCGACGATGCGCGGAGTGGGGACCGTCGTGGGGGCTCCATGCGGCGCGGCGTCTGCAGGGGCGGCGTCCTCGATCTCGAGCAGCAGAGCCTGGGTGTCGCCGAGCTCGTGGCCGCCGTCGGGCCTGCGGTGCCACCGGGACACGACCAACGCCCAGGTCTCGGTGTCCGTCAGCCGCACCAGCTGCGGGCACTCCCAGATGTCGGCGTCGACGGCGGCGGGAGCCTGACCGGAGCTCAGCCAGACGCCGTGATACGTCCACCGGTCCAGATCCTCGGCGTCATAGAGCAGGACGGCGGCCTGTCCGTCCGCCAGTCCTGCGCCCTGCAGCGCCCACCGGCGTCCCGCGATGCGCACCAGGAACGGATCCCGCACCCCGATGACCCGATCGTCCTCGGGCATGCCGGCGGCCACGTGACGCTCGGCCGACCACTCACGCAGGTCCGCGGAGCCTCGGGCCAGGGTCACCTCCGAGGCGTTCTCGATGCCCTGGACCCCGCTGTAGACGGCCACGGGGGCGCCGTCGTCGTCGAAGCCCATGACGCCGGACCAGCACCCGTCGCGGTCCGGACCGTCGGTCGAGGGGACGAGTGCCACGGGTTCCTCGGTCCAGTCCACGAGGTCCGGGGAGGAGAGGTGGCCCCAGTGGATCCGGTCGTGTCGGGCGGAGTGCGGATTGTGCTGGAAGAACACGTGCCAGACGCCGTCCACCCGGCACAGGCCGTTGGGGTCGTTGAGCCACCCCCTCGCGGGCCGGGGGTGAGCCACGGGGAAGGCGGGGTCCGGGTGGGAGGCGGTGGGGCTGGGCATGGAGTCCTTTCCGTGGGTGGCCACGAGCGGGTCGGTGGTGAGAGGGGCGGCAACGGTCATTTGCCGGCTCCGGCGGTGAGGCCTTCGCGCAGATAGCGCTGCCCGAAGAGGAACACGATGAGCGCCGGAATCATGGAGAGCACCACACCGGCCAGCACCACTGAGATGCTCCCGGTCCCGAGGTGCCCCTGCAGGGAGACCAGGCCCAGGGGCAGCGTGAAGTTCTCCTCCGAGTTGACCAGCACCAGCGGTCGGAAGAACTCGTTCCAGTGGTAGTTGAAGGCCAGGATGCCCACGATCGCCATGCCGGGAGCGGAGAGCGGCAGGTACACGGAGAAGAACACTCGCCACGGCCCGGCGCCGTCCAGGGAGGCGGCTTCGGCGTAGTCGCCGGGGAGGTTGAGGAAGTACTGCCGCATCAGAAACGTCCCGAAGGCCGTCGGGACCGCCGGGATGATGAGCGCCAGCAGGGTGTCGGCCAGCCCCATGCCCCGGATGAGCATGAACACCGGGACGATCGTGACCTGCACGGGGATCATCATGGTGGCCAGCACCAGGGCGAAGAGGAGCCCGGAGCCCCGGAACCGCATGCGGGCGAAGACGTAGCCGGCCATCGCGGCGGTGAGCATCTGCCCGCCGGCGATCAGCGCGGTGACCAGCGCGGAGTTCAGCACCAGCCGGGTGACGTCGATCTGGGTGAAGACCTCGCGGTACGCCGAGACGTCGAAGCCGAGGGGGATGAAGTGCGGCGGCAGGTCGAAGGACTCCGCCGGCGCTCGCAGGGAGGTGGACAGCGTCCACATCACCGGGCCGAGCACGGCCACGGCGGCGACGATCATGAACAGCAGGGCGGCGGCCCGCGAGGGAGAGGGCAGGCGCAGGCGCCGGCGGGGTCTGTCGGTGACAGGCTGGAGGGTGGTCATGGGTTCAGAGCTCCTTCGTCCACGGCGCGACGGCACGGAGGCGGCGGCGTCGGACGGTTCACTGGTAGAAGACGAATCGGCGGGAGAGGCGGAACTGCGCCCAGGTGATGAGCATGATGATGAGCATCAGCACCAGTCCGGCGGCCGAGGCCAGCCCGAACTCCAGGCGCTGGAAGGCGGCCTCGAAGACCACCATGACGGCGGAGCGGGTGGAGTCGCCGGGCCCTCCGCGGGTGAGCACGTAGGGCTGGTCGAAGACCTGCAGGGCCATGATCATCGCGGTGACGGAGGCGACCAGCAGCGAGGGGGAGACCAGCGGGAAGGTGACGTTCCTGAAGGCTCCCCAGCCGCGGGCGCCGTCGAGCTCGGCGGCCTCGTAGAGCTCCTTCGGGATGGAGGCGATCCCGCCCAGCAGGATGAGGAAGGAGAATCCGAAGTTCTGCCAGACGAAGACGAAGATGACGACGGCGGCGGCACCGGTCGGCGTCGTCAGCCAGGGGACGTTCGGGATGCCGACCAGGCCCAGCAGCCAGTTCACGACGCCGAACTGCTCGTTGAACAGGTAGCTCATGAAGATGGAGACCCCTGCGGCCGAGAGGACCAGCGGGAAGAAGAACGTGGAGCGGAAGAACAGCCGCAGCCACTCGGGCATCCGGGACTGGACCATCACGGCCAGGAACATCGCGAGGCTGAGCTGCAGCGTCACGGCGACGATCACGAACACGATGGTGTTCAGGAAGGCCGTGCGCACCGTGGGGTCGGCGCCGAGGGTGAGGAAGTTGTCCACGCCGGCGAATTCGGGGGCTGAGAGCAGGTCCCAGCGGAAGAACGCCAGGGCCAGGGAGCCGGCGATCGGCAGCAGGGTGAAGATCCCCATGCCGACCACGGTGGGGGCCAGCAGAAGTAGGATCACCCAGCGTTCGGAGCGGGAGCGGCGACGGGGAGCGGGGGAGGGCTTCGCCGACGACGCCGCGGCGTCGGCGGGTCCGGCCGGCGGTGTGACAGGTGCGGTGGTGGTCATGTGGTCTTCTCCATGGCGACGGTGAGTTCACGGTCGAGGCGGTCCAGGGCCGTCTCCAGCTGGGCGGGACCTCCGCTCATGCCGAGGGCGACGTTGCGGGCCAGGGCGTTCTCCACCTCCGCCTGCTGGGGCGGGGCGGGAATGGGCCCGGAGGAGGGGAACTCGTCGAGGGTGTCGTAGAAGACCTTCCAACTGCGGGGCCCGGTCTCGCGGTAGAAGGCCTCGTTCACCATCGAGCGGCGGGTCGGGGTGGTCGTGGGCTCTGGCATCGCCAGCTCCATGGACTCCTTGCGCGTGGTGAACTCCAGCCAGCGCCAGGCCTGGTCCTTGCGCTCGGAGGTGCGCATGATCGAGTAGCCGGCGGTGCCGAACTGGTGGCGCTGGCTCCGCCACCGAGGGAAGTACTGGACGTCGAAGTCTTCCTCCGACATCCCGTTCTCATGCAGCCCCTGGGCCCAGTAGCCGCCGGCCGGGGTGGCGCCGATGCGGTCTGCGGCGAACAGGCCGATCAGCGATGTCCCGCCGCCCTCCTCCGGGCGGATGCTCAGCCCCTCGGAGACCCAGCCCTGCAGCCGCTCGAAGGTCTCCACGACGCGGGGGTCGCCGACGTTGGAGGACGTCCACCGGTAGCCGCCCTGGCGGCCTGCCGTCTGCTCCGGGGTGTAGAACCGGTCCCAGAGCCAGTCGCCCCCGTCGAACCGCTCCTCGGTGAGGATGCTGGTGTCGTTGGCGTAGAGCCAGGGGACGATTCCGCCGAAGAGCCGGTTGGTCCAGAAATAGGGGACGAACCCGCCGTCTGCGGTGTCCCGCATGGTGCGCAGCATGTGCTCGAACTCGTCGATGTCCCAGCCCGGGGAGGGCATGTCCAGCCCCGCCCGTTCCAGGGTCGGCAGGTTGAGGTACATGTTGGCCGCGTTGAAGTCCAGCGGCAGCACGTAGAGGCTGCCGTGGTACATGAAGGCTTCGATGAGGGATGGGTGGACGTCGCTGAAGTAGTCGGTCAGCCGTGTCTGGTCCTGGGTGATCCAGTCGTCCAGCGGTTCGGCGAGCCGCTCGGCGAAGAGCTGCGCGCCCTCGGTGGCGACGTAGACGACGTCGGGTGCGGTGCCCGCGGCCACCATGGTCAGGATCTTGGTGAAGAAGTCGCCCCAGTCCACGGCCTGGATCGCCTCGATTCGGACCGGAATGTCCGGGTGCTCGGCGGTGAACTCGTCCGCCAGGGCCTGGCGGGCGGCGGCGTCCGCGGCGGTGCCCTGGACGGCGACGCGCAGGACGTCCTCGCCGCGGCCCGGGATGTCCTGGCCGGAGAGCCGGGGCCACGCGGCGACCGTGCCGCCCAGGGCGGCGAGCCCGCCGACGCCGAGCAGCGTGCGCCGGGTGATGGTCCGTGACTGTAATGAGATGTGCATCCTGCCTCCTAACACGTGTGAGGAAATGTACTGTGAGTCAGAGCACACGTCAAGCCGCGCAGGTCAGCGCTGCGAGATGCGGGCCGGAGTCGTGATGCGGCAGATCGACGCGGAGAGATTCCGCAGGAGTGTGGGACGAGGAGGCGTCGCGGCGATAGACTGTCTCGGGACTGCGGCCGGGAGCCGGAGCTCCGTCTCCCACGGCATGTCTCTGCGACGTGCCAAGCGCCCCTCCACGAGGCCGGGCCGCGGTCGTCCCTGAACGCACAGCGAGGAGACCGCGTCGATGACCACTGCCGAGTCCACCGTGAACATCAACACTGCGCCACTGTCCGAGGTCGACCCCGAGATCGCCCAGGCGATCTCCGACGAGCTGGGGCGCCAGCGGGGGACTCTCGAGATGATCGCCTCCGAGAACTTCGTGCCGCGAGCGGTGCTCGAGGCGCAGGGGTCGGTGCTGACCAACAAGTACGCCGAGGGGTACCCGGGTCGGCGCTACTACGGCGGCTGCGAGTTCGTCGACGTCGCGGAGAACCTCGCGATCGAGCGCGCCAAGGCGCTCTTCGGCGCGGACCACGCCAACGTCCAGCCCCACGCCGGCGCGCAGGCCAACGTCGCCGTGATGACGGCCTTCCTCAAGCCCGGGGACAAGCTCATGGGCCTCTCGCTGGCCCACGGCGGACACCTGACCCATGGCATGAAGCTGAACTACTCGGGCAAGTTCCACGAGGTCGCCGCCTATGAGGTGGACCCGGAGACCGGTCTGATCGACATGGAGAAGGTTCGGGAGCAGGCGCTCGCCGAGCGTCCGGACATGATCGTGGCCGGCTGGTCCGCCTACCCGCGGCAGCTCGACTTCGCCGCGTTCCGTGAGATCGCCGACGAGGTCGGCGCCATCCTCTGGGTGGACATGGCCCACTTCGCCGGCCTGGTGGCCGCCGGCCTGCACCCGAACCCGGTGCCTCACGCCGACGTCGTCACCACCACGGTGCATAAGACGCTGGCGGGCCCTCGCTCCGGCATGATCCTCTGCAAGGAGGAGCACAAGAAGAAGATCAACTCCGCGGTGTTCCCCGGCCAGCAGGGCGGCCCGCTCATGCACGCCATCGCCGCGAAGGCCATCGCGTTCAAGATCGCGGCCTCCGAGGACTTCGCGGCGCGCCAGCGGCGCACGGTCGCCGGCGCACAGATCCTCGCCGAGCGCCTGGTGGCCGACGACGTCACCGCCCACGGGGTCAACGTGCTCACCGGGGGCACCGACGTCCACCTGGTGCTGGTGGACCTGCGGAACTCGGAGATGGACGGCAAGCAGGCCGAGGACCTGCTCCACGAGGTCGGCATCACCGTCAACCGCAATGCTGTGCCGAACGACCCGCGCCCGCCGATGGTGACTTCCGGGCTGCGCATCGGCACCCCGGCGCTGGCCTCCCGCGGCTTCGGCGACGTGGAGTTCGCCGAGGTGGCGGACATCATCGCGGAAGTGCTCAAGCAGGGGGCCGCCGGCCAGCCCGACCTTGAGCCGCTCAAGGCCCGGGTCGCCGCGCTGGCCGCCGACTTCCCGCTCTACGAGGGCCTCGAGGAGTGGTGATGGCTCAGCAGGACACGACGACGGCACGTCGCCTCGACGGCAAGGCGGCCTCCGCACAGATCCGCGCGGAGCTGACCGAACGGGTGGCGGCGCTCAAGGAGCAGGGCGTCACTCCGGGCATCGCCACCGTGCTGGTGGGCGCGGACCCGGCGTCGCAGCTCTACGTGGGGATGAAGCACAAGCAGTCCCAGGCCATCGGGATGAACTCGATCCAGCGGGAGCTGCCGGAGGACGCCACACAGGAGCAGGTCGAGGCGCTGATCGACGAGCTCAACGCGGATCCGGCCTGCCACGGCTACATCATCCAGCTGCCGCTGCCGAAGCATCTCGACACCGACCGGGTGCTGGAACGCATCGACCCGGCCAAGGACGCCGACGGGCTGCACCCGGTCAACCTGGGTCGTCTGGTGCTCAACGTCAACGAGCCGATCCACACTCCGCTGCCCTGTACTCCGCGCGGAGTCATCGAGCTGCTGCTGCGCCATGACTATGACCTCGCCGGCAAGCACGTGGTCGTCGTCGGCCGCGGCGTGACCATCGGCCGCTCCATCGGGCTGCTGCTGACGCGTCGGGAGCTCAACGCTACGGTGACCCTCACCCACACCGGCACGGTGGACATGTCTCACCACCTGCGGCAGGCTGACGTCATCGTGGCCGCCGCCGGAGTGAAGCACCTGGTGCGTCCGGAGGACGTCAAGCCCGGCGCCGCGGTGCTCGACGTCGGCGTCACCCGGGAGCCGGACCCTGACGGAGGCAAGGCGAAGGTCTACGGGGACGTCCACCCCGACGTCGCCGACGTCGCCGGCTGGCTCTCCCCGAACCCCGGGGGAGTGGGCCCCATGACGGTGGCGCTGCTGATGACCAATGTGGTGGAGGCCGCCGAGCTGCAGGCGGGCTGAGGCGGCCGTTCCTCCCCCATCGAGTGGCCACGAATCCCGGCTTCTCCCCACGCGACACGGCGTGTCCTCGGGGAGATCGCGGGATTCGTGGCCACTCGCGTGTCACCCGTCGGCAGTGTCACCGGCCGGCAGTGTCAGGTTGCTCGTAGGCCCGCCCAGTTGAGGCGGGTCAGCCGGGCCGCCTCCTCGGCGTCGCCGGCGCGCAGCGCTGTCAGGATCTGCTCATGCTGGGCGGGGGAGTCGGCGCCGGTGAGGCTGCCGAAGTGGAGGTGCTCGGTGCGTCGCAGCAGGGCGACCACCTGGTCCAGGGCGTCATCCAGGACCGGGTTCTCCGCCCGCTGCAGCGCCACGGCGTGGAACGCCTCGTCCGCGGCGACGGCGGCGGGCGCGTCCCGGTCCTCCAGCGCCCGGGCCAGTCTGCCGTTGGCCGCGGCCATCTGCTCCAGATCCTCGGGTGTGATCCGGGGTGCGGCGCTGCGGACGGCCAGCTCGTGGAGTGCTGCGGCGACGTCACGGGCATGGGCCACACGCTCCGGATCCTCCTCGGCCACGGTGGTGCGGCGACCCGGCTGGGCGTCGACGAGCCCCTCTCGCTCCAGGCGCAGCAGGGCTTCCCGGATCGGAGTGCGGGAGACTCCCAGCCAGTCCTCCAGGTCGGCATCGCGCAGCAGCTCACCGGGGGAGAGATCCCCGGTGACGATCGCCTGACGGATGGTGCGGTGGACCTCGTCGCGCAGCAGGGTGCGGCGGTGGACGCCGCGAGCCGCGGGGACGGGCATGGTCGGCTCCTCAACAGGTGGGGCGGCGTCGGGGGCCGCGGGCGGGCAGGGTCGTCTCGGGCAGGAACGTCTCGAGCAGAATCGCGACTCGAGCAGGGCCTTGACATCATCGCATCCACCGCGTGGAATGCTGAGTGCAATATATCGCATATCGTCGGGACGGCCGGTGCCGCCCTGGCCCATCCCGAGGAGCCCCATGGCCATCACCGACTTTCCCCGCTACGAGCTGACCTTCGGCCCCAGCCCCGTCCATCGGCTGGATCGGCTCACGGCTCATCTGGGCGGGGCACAGATCTGGGCGAAGCGGGAGGACGTGAACTCAGGCCTGGCCTTCGGCGGCAACAAGACGCGGAAGCTGGAGTACATCGTCCCGGACATCCTGGCCTCCGGTGCGGACACGCTCGTCTCGATCGGTGGCTACCAGTCCAACCACACCCGTCAGGTGGCCGCCGTCGCCGCGCGGCTCGGCCTGAAGGCGCGTCTGGTCCAGGAGCGCTGGGTGGACTGGGACGACCCCGTCAACGACAGGGTCGGCAACATCCTGCTCTCCCGCCTCATGGGCGCCGACGTCCGTCTGGACGACGCCGGCTTCGACATCGGCATCCGCTCCAGTTGGGAGGAGGCCATCGCGGAGGTCGAGGCCTTGGGTGGCACGCCCTACCCCATCCCGGCCGGCGCCTCGGAGCACCCGCTCGGTGGCCTGGGCTTCGCGAACTGGGCCTATGAGGTCGCCGCCCAGGAGCGCGAGCTCGGCGTCTTCTTCGACACGATCGTGGTCTGCACGGTCACCGGATCCACCCATGCCGGGATGATCGCCGGATTCGCGGCCCTCGAAGAGGCCGGCGGTCGCCCCCGGCGGGTGATCGGCATCGACGCCTCCGCCACGCTGGAGAAGACCCGCGCCCAGGTCGAGCGGATCGCCCGGCACACCGCCGAGCTGATCGGGCTGGGTCGGGAGCTGCGCGCCGAGGAGATCACCGTGCTGCCCGGCTGGGCGGGTGAGGAGTACGGCATCCCGGTGGAGTCCACCGTCGAGGCGATCCGCACCACCGCCCAGCTGGAGGGTGTCATCCTCGACCCGGTCTACGAGGGCAAGTCCATGGCAGGGCTGATGGACCTGGTCCGCGAATCCGAGATCCCCGCCGACTCGACGGTGCTCTATGCGCACCTCGGCGGGCAGCCGGCGCTCAACGCCTACAGCCAGGTCTTCTGAACGGCGCCCCGGCTGGGCAGCTGTCCAGGGCCGCAGCCGCTCAGCGCAGGAACAGCCGACGCATCCGCAGCGTCGCCACGGTCATCCCGACGGCGACCATCACCAGGTAGTAGCCGATGTGCACCAGGGTGAGCCCGCTGAAGGAGAAGGCGGCGATGTCCCGCATCAGCTCCACCGCGTGCCACAGCGGCAGCGCCTGGATCATCCACTGGACACCGGCCGGGTAGACGTCGATGGGGAACAGCGTGGCCGAGAACAGGAACATCGGCATCATGACCATCATCATCCAGTCCATCTGCTGGAACCGGCTCATGAAGGAGGTCACCGCCATGCCCACCGACGCGAAGCCCAGGGCGATGAACAGGGCCGTGACCAGCATGATCACGGCGGCCAGCGGACTCACCAGGCCTGCGGCCACCAGCACCGTGAGGAAGCCGAGCGCGTAGATCCCGCCGCGGAACAGCGCCAGCAGGATCTCCCCGACGGCGACGTCCAACGGGCCCAGCGAGGTTGCCATCATCGACTGGTAGAGCTTGGTGATCTTCAGCTTGAAGAACACGTTCCAGGTGGAGTCGAAGACCGCGCCGTTCATCGCGGAGACCGCCAGCAGAGCGGGCGCGATGAACGCCGCGTAGCTCATCTCGCCGCCGTCGGCGGCCTGCACTCCGGAGATCATGGGGCTGATGCCCAGGCCGAAGGAGGTCAGGAACAGCACGGGCTCCAGGAATCCGGAGAGGAAGATGACCCCGCGGTTGTTCCGGATGGCCGACATCCCCCGGGAGAACACCGCCCGGATGTTGCCCGAGTAGTAGTTGCCGACCGGTCCGGTGCGGACCTTCACCGGTGGGGTGCCCGGTGCGGGCGGCCCGGCCGCCAGGTCCTTGGCCTCCAGTCGGGCCTCCCGCTTCAGTCGAGACTTCTCGCCAGGGGTGCGGCCCCGCCATTCGCTCAGCCCGAGACGTCGGATGTAGATCCTCCGCACCCACAGCCAGGCCGCGCCGGCCAGGACCAGCAGGTAGCCCAGATGCACCGCGGCCATCCCCAGGGTCATCGGCTGCCCGAAGGCCAGCAGGCGCCCGAGCTCATTGGCATGCCAGATGGGGGAGACCCAACCGATGAGCTGCAGCGGTCCGGGCAGGTTGGTCAACGGGTAGAACGTGCCGGAGAACAGGAACAGCGGCATGATGATGAACCGCTGGATCAGCGCCGCGTGGCCCTTCTCATCCCGCAGGGAGGCGATGTAGGCCATGATAGGCAGCCCCAGGGCCAGCGACCCCAGGGCTGCGGTGAACACCTGCAGCCAGGCCCAGGGGCTCGTGGTGGCCCCGAAGGCGACCAGCACGGCGGTGAACACCACGCCGTGGACGCCGAACCGTGCGCAGACGGCCAGAATGTGCCCTGAGGCGATCTGGGTGGGCGTCAGCGGGGAGGCCTGCGCACCGTAGTAGATGCGCCGCCACTTGAACTTCTCCATGACCGGAAAGGTGAACTCGATGCCCGCTGACATCGCCATGGTGGAGGCCAGGATCGCCGGACCGATGTACATCAGGTAGGACTCGGCGCCGTAGGCGGTCAGGTCCGCGCGGTCGCCCACCAGCACACCGAGGCCCAGGCCCATGGCCAGGATGTACAGGATCGGCTGGGCGATGGAGCTGGTCAGGATCACCACCGCATAGGCGCGCATGCCGCGCAGCGTGTGCTCCGCCTGGTACAGGATCCCGCGGGACCGCACCCGGGAGGCCAGCGCCGCCTTGTCCGCGGCCGGCGACGACGGCGCGGCGCCGGGTCCCGAGGAGGTGACGTCGGAGGGCCGCGTCTCAGTCAATGAGGCTCCTCCCGGTCAGCCGCAGGAACACGTCCTCCAACGAGGACCGGCGCACCAGGGAGGTCACCGGACGGTGACCGGCGGCGTGGACCTGCTCCAGGGCCTCCTCGGCCCGCTCGGCGTAGACCAGCAGGCGGTCCGGCAGCACCTCGATGCGGTCGAAGCCGGCGTCGCCGGGCGTCAGGACGCCGGTGAGCTCCTCTGCCTGCTCGGCGTTGCGGTCCATGCCGAAGCGCAGTTCCAGGACCTCCCGGGTGGAGTGCTCCCGGATCAGCCCCGAGGGGCTGCCCTCGGCCATGATCCGGCCGTGATCCACCACGATGAGCCGGTCGCAGAGCTGCTCGGCCTCATCCATGTGGTGGGTGGTCAGCACCAGGGTGGTGCCGGTCTCCTTGAGCCTGAAGAGGCGGTCCCACAGCACATGGCGGGCCTGCGGGTCCAGCCCGGTGGTGGGCTCGTCCAGCAGCAGCACGTCAGGCTCGTTGACCAGGGCGCGGGCGATCGTCAGACGCCGCTTCATGCCTCCGGAGAGGTCCTCCACCCTGGCCTTGGCCTTCTGGGTCAGCTGCGCGAACTCCAGCAGCTCCTCGGCCTTGCCCAGCAGCCAGCGGCGCGGCAGGCCGAAGTAGCGGCCGTACATGATGATGTTCTCCCGGACCGTGAGCTCCTCGTCCAGGTTGTCCTGCTGGGGGATCACGCCCAGCCGGGCGCGGACCTCCGGGCCCTGCTTCTCGGGGTCCAGGCCGGCCACGGACAGCTCGCCGGCGGTGCGGGAGGCGACGGCGGCGATCATCCGCATCGTGGTGGACTTTCCGGCACCGTTGGGCCCCAGCAGACCGAAGGACTCGCCGCGGGCCACGCTGAAGTCGATTCCGTCGACGGCGGTGAATTCGCCGTAGCGCTTCGTCAGGCCGACGGCGGTGATGGCGTCGGAGGGGGCGGCTCCGCCGTCGGGGCGGGAGCTGACGGCGTCGGCGGCCGCGGGCGCACGGGTGGCACGGGCAGAATCGGGCATGTGGCGCAGTTTACGCGGGCAACCACCGCCTGACCAGGGCTCCGCCGGGTTCTCCGCTGTCAGCGGCGGCGGGTGAATCATCCTCACGGTCGATGTGCCCGGCGCCCTCATCCTGAAGAATGATCACCGTTCCATCACCCGCTTCCATCCCATGGAGAGGACATCATCATGTCCACCCCTGTCCTCGAGACGGAGAACCTGGTCAAGGTGTACGGCCGAGGGGCCGCACGCTTCGACGCGCTGAAGGGGCTGACCTTCGAGATCCACGACGGCGAGTCCGTGGCGATCGTCGGCAAGTCCGGCTCCGGCAAATCCACCCTCATGCATCTGCTGGCCCTGCTGGACGAGCCGACCGCCGGCGTCGTCGCCCTGGAGGGCAGGCCGGTCTCGCAGCTGGACCCGAAGAAGGTCTCCCGCCTGCGCAACGAGACCTTCGGCTTCGTGTTCCAGCAGTTCTTCCTCAACGCGAACCAGTCTGTGCTGGACAATGTGACCCTGCCGCTGAAGATCGGCGGGTGGGGCCGGTCCCAGCGCAACGAGCGCGGCATGGAGGTCCTGGAGCAGCTGGAGATCGCCGACAAGGCGAAGAACCGCGCCACGGACCTCTCCGGCGGGCAGAAGCAGCGCGTCTGCATCGCCCGCGCCCTGGTGAACCGGCCTTCGGTGATCTTCGCCGACGAGCCCACCGGCAACTTGGACACCGCCACCTCCGAGGTGGTGGAGGACATCCTGTTCGGCCTGCACCGTGATCAGGGGATCACGCTGGTGGTCGTCACCCACGACGAGGATCTGGCCGGCCGGTGCGAACGCCGCCTGCATATGCAGGACGGGCTCATCGTGGCCGAGGAGCACGGCGTCATCACGCCCGGGCAGCTGGACACGACGTTCGACCCGGCCCAGCTGGGCCTCGAGGATGAGGAGGACCGGGCATGAGGGCTCTCGACGTCACCCGGACCGCACTGGGGAACACCATGCGGTCCAAGCTCCGCACGTTCCTGACCGTGATCGCCATCGTCATCGGCGCGTTCACGCTGGCGGTGACCACAGGGCTGGCCGCCGGTGTGAACCAGACCATCGAGGACATGGTCGACGGCTACGGAGACCAGGACCAGATCTATGTGATGCAGGCCAGCGCCATGGGCCAGGGAGAGGACACCGGTCCGGGCCCTCAGGAGTACGACCCGGACACCGCCGGCCAGCAGAGCGAGTTCGGTCAGGCGATGCTCACCGAGGAGGACATCGAGACGATCGAGGGGATCGACGGGATCACGAACGTGGACCCGATCTTCTTCGTCTCGCCGGACTACCTCGAGGCCCCTGACGGCGGGCAGTACCTGCTCAGCGAGCTGGGGCTTCCTGCCGACGCCTCGGGCATGGAGCTCGTGGCCGGCGAGACCCCGGCCCGGGACTCCATGGAGATCACGGTCCCGGAGACCTGGCTGGCCATCTTCGACGACGGGGCCGACGACTACGAGGACGTCGACCCGGAGTCGGTCCTGGGCGAGACGGTGGAGCTGGGCATCTCGGACATGGTCCGCGAGTCGCACACCGTCGAGGCCGAGGTGGTCGGCGTCTCGGTGCAGAACCTGGCCGGCATCGGCGGGTCACCCATGCCCTCGCACGCTCTGAACGATGAGCTCTACGAGATCCAGAGCTCCGGGCTGGACGTGGAGCAGGACGACGCCTTCGTCCAGGCCGCCGCCGACGTCGAGGACATGGAGGCCTTTGAGGACTCCATCAAGGAGGCCCTGCAGGAGGAGGGCCTGGTCGGTCTCACGGTCGAGGACTTCATGGGCATCATCCAGACCGTCATCGACGCCATCGCGTGGGTCCTCTACGGCTTCGCGGTGATCGCCCTCATCGCGGCCTCCTTCGGCATCGTGAACACTCTGCTGATGTCGGTGCAGGAGCGGACCCGGGAGATCGGGCTGATGAAGGCGCTGGGCATGTCCGGCGGCCGGATCTTCGGGCTGTTCTCCATGGAGGCCGTGATGATCGGTCTGCTCGGATCGCTCATCGGCGTCGGCGGCGGTGTGCTCACCGGTGTGGTGGCCAATGCCCTGCTCACCGGCAGCGGCGGGCCGCTCGGCGACGTCGGCGGACTCATCCTCTATGCGGTGAGCCCCGTGGCGATCCTCAGCATCACCGGGCTGGTGGTGGGCATCGCCTTCCTGGCAGGAACCCTGCCGGCGGCGCGTGCGGCGAAGAAGGACCCGATCGAGGCCCTACGCTACGAGTAGGCGCCCAGGTAGTGTGAAGGACATCATCGTGAGAAGGAGAGAGTCGTGACCAGCTCGCCCTATGGGGACCCCCAGCATCCGAACCCGCAGGACCCGAACCAGCAGCCGGGTCAGAACCCCTACCAGCAGCCGAGCCCCGAGGGGCCCAAGTTCGGCACCGACCCCTATGACCCGAACGCGGTCGGCGGGCCGATGGCCGAGCCGACCAAGTTCGGCCTGCTGAAGAAGCTCACCCTCGTCTCTCTGGGGATCTACGTCCTCTCGGGACTCGTCGGGATGTTCCAGGCGACGGATGAGGACGCGGTGCGTGAGCAGTTGGCGGCCCAGGGCATGGCCGTGGACGAGGAGACACTCTCCTTCGCCATGGTCGGGGGGATGATCTTCGCCGCCGTCATGCTCATCATCCCGGTGGTGCTCTACATCGTGGCCTACCTCGGCATCACCAAGGTGAAGAACTGGGGCAGGATCCTCGGCACCGTGTTCGCCGCACTCGGCACCCTGTTCACGCTGTGGGGCCTCACCGGCATCGGGATGATGCTGGACACGGGGGCGATCGGCATCCTCTCGCTGGTGCTGTCCATCGCGTTCATCGCGGTGAACGTCTACTGGTTCCTCACTGCGTTCACCAAGGACGTCAGCAGGTACTTCGAGCAGGGGAAGGTCGCCTGACGGCCCACAATCGCTGGAGAGCATCAGAAGGGGCGGGGTCCACCACAGGGGTGGGTCCCGCCCCTTCTGCCGTCCGGGGTCGCACACGGTCGGGAACCGGCCCGGAACCGTTGCCCGGGGACCGGGCGTCGGGAAGACTGCTTCCGACCATCGCCGACCGGAGGGCAGATCCATGACCATGGAGTTCACGGTGGACGAGCAGGGGCGCCCGGAGGCCCCGCTCGCCGGCGGGGAGCTGGAGACCCTTCTGGGGTTCCTGGAGTTCCATCGGGCGACCCTCGCCCACAAATGCGCGGGGCTCGACGCCGCGGGGCTGGCTCAGCGGGTGGAACCCTCCACCATGACGCTGGGCGGGCTGTTCAAGCATCTGGCCTTGGTGGAAGACCACTGGTTCTCCGTCACGCTCTTCGCCCGCGAACCGGCGGAGCCCTGGCTCAGCGCGGACTGGGAGGCAGACGAGGACTGGGAGTGGCACTCCGCGGCCGCAGATTCTCCCCAGGAGCTGCGGGCCCTGTGGGAGCGGTCTGTGGAGGCGTCGCGGCGGCTCACCCAGCAGGCCCTCGACGACGGCGGCCTGGAGAGATCCGCCGACCGCGCCCGGCCCGACGGCGCCGTGGTCACGCTGCGGTTCATCCTGGTGCACGCGATCGAGGAGTACAGCCGGCACAATGGCCACGCAGATCTGCTGCGCGAGTCGATCGACGGTCAGCGGGGGGGGGAATGACGAGCCAGGGGTGAACCGATCAGATGCCGGTGCCGGCCGACGCCCCGTCATCTCACGTCCCGTACTGATCAGCCTACGTACTGATCAGCCCATGTACTGATCAGCCCACGCGCTGATGATCTTCCCTGCCCGCGCGGCCTGGCCGTCAGCAGTCAGCAGGTGGTCCGAGCCCTCGAGGGCGACGAAGCTGCGGGGATGCTTCGTGGCCCAGAAGAGCGTGCTGGCGTTGTCGATGCTGACGGTGTTGTCCGTGGGGGAGTGCATCACCATGAACGGCAGGGACAGGGCGCGGATCTTGTCATCGATGTCCGCACGGCGCACGTCCTCGACGAAATCACGTTTCAGCGTGAGCGCTCGGCCGCCGACCAGCCACTCGGCCTCACCGTCAGCCACAGCACGGTCGGCGATCGCGTCGAAGTGATGCTCCACATGGCTCGGATCGGCGGGCGCCCCGATGCTCACCACGGCGCGGGTGCCGGGGGATCGCTCGGCTGCGGCGATCACCGCGGCCCCGCCCCAAGAGTGGCCCACGAGGATGTCCGCCGGGGTGCCTCGCTCCGCCATGAACTGGCACGCCCGGACGGTGTCGTCGACCTTCACGGTGAAGGATCCGTCGCCCCAATCGCCGTCTGAGTCTCGGAGGCCGAGGGCATCGAAGCGGAGCATGCCGATCCCTTCGGCGGCGAGCTGCTTGCACATCCGCGAGGCGGCCGGAGTGTCCTTGCCGAGGGTGAAGCCGTGGACGAACACGCCCCACCCGCGGACAGCACCCTCGGGCAGGTCGATCCGGCCGGCCAGCATCGGCCCGGTCGAACTCGGAAACTGGACTGATTCACCCATGATCACTCCCGACGACAGACACCATCATCAGCGCCAGCCTAGCGGGGGTGCCACCGCGGTGAGGATCGACTCCATCAGGTGCGCGTTGTAGTCCACCCCGAGCTGGTTCGGCACGGTGATCAGCAGCGTGTCCGCGGCGGCGACGGCCTCGTCGCGGGCCAGCTCCTGCACCAGCTCCTCGGGCTCGCCGATGTAGCTGCGCCCGAAGATCGCCCGCGTCCTCTCGTCGAGCATGCCGACCTGGTCCTGGGCCTCGCGCTGCCCGAGGAAGTAGGCCCGGTCCTGGTCGCTGGTGAGCGCCACGATCGACCGACTCACCGAGACGCGCGGAGCGAAGCCGTGATCGTGGCCCTCCCACTCGTGGCGGAAGGCCTCGATCTGTCGCCGCTGCTGGACGTGGAAGGGCTCCCCGGTCTCGTCGTCCTTCAGGGTCGAGCTCATCAGATTCATCCCCTGCCGGGCAGCCCACCGAGCCGTGGCGTCGGAGCCCGCGCCCCACCAGAGGCGTTCCCGCAGTCCGGGGGAGTGCGGTTCGGGCCGCAGCAGCCCGGGAGGGTTCGGGAACATCGGCCGTGGATTCGGCTCGGCGAAGCCTTCACCGGTGAGCACCTGCAGGGCTGCCTCGGTGTGGCGGCGGGCCATGTCGGCGTCGGACTCGCCCTCGGCGGGACGATGCCCGAAGTGTCGCCAGCCGTCGATGACCTGCTCGGGGGATCCCCGGGAGATGCCGAGCTGCAGCCGGCCCCCGGAGATCAGATCCGCCGCCCCGGCGTCCTCGGCGAAGTGCAGGGGGTTCTCGTAGCGCATGTCGATCACCCCGGTGCCGATCTCGATCCGGCTGGTGCGTGCGCCGATCGCGGCCAACAGCGGGAACGGGGAGGCCAGCTGGCGCGCGAAGTGGTGGACCCGGTAGTACGCCCCGTCGGCGCCGAGCTCCTCGGCGGCCACGGCCAGGTCGATGGACTGCAGCAGCGCGTCCTGCGCTGACTGCGTCCTCGAATGGGGCGAGGGCGTCCAGTGTCCGAAGGAGAGGAATCCGATGCTCTTCACCTCCGCAGGAACCGGCGACGGCACCGGGGTATTCCTCCTGCCGAGAGGGGTGGGCCGAGCGGAGACAGCGGCGGGCCTCGACCGCGGAGCGGGGTGACGTGTTGCGCGTCACGTCATACGACCCTAAAATGAATCACGATCATTAAAGCGGGGTGCGGAGTCTCTGGCCTTCCGGCCGGCCTCGTCCCTCGGCATCACAAGACATCACCACAGGAACAGGAGCGTCATCATGGGTGAGCGGTTGGAGAACTTCATCGATGGTCGGTTCGTGCCGGCTCAGGGGCAGGAGGTCTTCGAGGTGGTGGATCCGGCCACTGGGGAGATGGTGGCGGTCTCGCCGATCTCGGGGGCCGCTGATGTGGATGCCGCGTTCGAGGCGGCTGAGCGGGCTTTCACCGGGTGGAAGCAGGTGACCCCGTCGGTGCGGCAGAAGCATCTGCTGGCGTTGGCCGATGCCATCGAGGCCCACAGTGAGGAGCTGGTTCAGGCTCAGCATCGCAACACTGGTCAGCCGCGGGGGATCATCGCTGAGGAGGAGGTCGCTGCGGGGGCGGATCAGCTGCGGTTCTTCGCGGGGGCGGCCCGGATGCTGGAGGGCCGGGGTGCCGCGGAGTATATGGAGGGTCATACCTCTTATGTGCGGCGGGAGCCGGTGGGGGTGGTGGCGCAGATCGCGCCGTGGAACTTCCCGTTGATGATGGCGATCTGGAAGATCGGCCCGGCTCTGGCGGCGGGGAACACGGTGGTGCTCAAGCCCTCGGAGACGACTCCGGAGTCCACCCTGGTGTTGGCCCGGTTGGCTGGGGAGATCTTCCCGGCCGGGGTGGTCAATGTGGTCCTCGGTGATGGTTCGACCGGGCGGCTGCTCACGGAGCATCGGGCTGCGGCGATGGTCTCGTTGACCGGGTCGGTGCGGGCCGGGGAGGCGGTGGCCGCCTCGGCGGGGTTGAAGCGCACGCATCTGGAGCTGGGTGGGAAGGCTCCGGCGGTGGTCTTCGGTGATGTGGATCTTGCGGCGGTGGCGAAGGCTGTGGTGGAGTTCGGCACGTTCAATGCGGGGCAGGACTGTACGGCGGTGACTCGGGTGTTGGTCGAGGAGTCAGCTCATGATGAGTTGGTGGAGCATCTGGTGGCTGCGGCGGAAGCGACCCGGACCGGCAATGTCGATGATGGGCTCAATGATTATGGGCCGTTGAACAATGCGCGGCATTTCGCGGCGGTGCAGGCCAAGATCGAGGGGTTGCCGGGGCATGCGCGGATCCTCACCGGGGGTGGCCCGGTGGAGGGCAGTCCGGGGTTCTTCTTTGAGCCCACGATCATCACGGGGGTTGAGCAGTCGGATGCGATTGTGCAGGAGGAGGTCTTCGGGCCGGTGCTCACGGTGCAGTCGTTCGCCTCGGAGCAGGAGGCGTTGGAGCTGGCCAATGGGGTGGAGTATGCGTTGGCTTCGAGTGTGTGGACGGCTGATGGGGCGCGGGCGATGCGGTTCACTCGGGATCTGGACTTCGGGTGTGTGTGGGTCAATACGCATCTGTTGTTGGTCGCGGAGATGCCTCATGGGGGGTTCAAGGCTTCTGGGCATGGGAAGGATCTCTCCGGGTATGCGGTGGAGGAATACACCCGGGTCAAGCACGTCATGCACGCCATCGGCGCCTGAGCAGCCGCTCCTGAGCATCCGCCCGAGCGGCCGCCCGAGGGGCTCATGCCCGCGCCTCCCCAGAGGTCGCGCGACGCTCACTCGGTGGCCACGCGGCGGCGCAGTCCGTCGATCAGAGAGTCCAAGGTGAACAGGAAGGCGCGGTCCGCCGCGGCGCGGGCGTCCTCGTCCCGCGCCGCAGCGGCCCGGCCGAAGCGCGGGGCCAGGTCCGCCCGGCGCCCGGGGTCGAAGATGTCGGCCGGTGCCGAGGCGTCGTAGGCGGCGCCGAAGACGAGGGCCTCGACGCCGACGATCACGTCCACGGCGTCCGGCCCGGGGATGCCGGCGTCCTCCAGCGCGGCGGTGACACGTTCGTACATCACCAGCGTCTGGGGCGCGTCGGCCACCGGGAGGACAGCCATGATCGGGATCAGCTCGGTGTGCCGGATGTAGCAGTCCCGGTAGGAGATCGCCCACCGGCGCAGCGCCTGGTCCCAGGGCAGGGACTGGAAGCCGGTGGTGTCGATCTGTTCGTTGAGCCGATCCTGCAGGAGCAGCATCACATCTCGCTTGGAGGAGACGTGGTTGTACAGCGCCGAGGTGGAGACGCCGAGCTCGCGGGCGAGGGATGCCATCGTCAGGTCCCGGTAGCCACGGGTGCTCACGATCCGGATCGCCGCGGTGGTGATGCCCTCGCGGGAGAGTACGGGGGAGGACGGTCGGCCGCGTCGTCGGGGTCGGGTCTGCTCCGGGCTCACGGTGGTCCTTCGGGTCGAGGTCAGCTGGCGCCCTCAGTGTAGGCGGCGCCTGGGTGAGAACCACGACGACGGCCCGCAGGGCGGGGGAAGTCATCGCAGGGCTTGACAAGGTGGGTGTCCATGCCCGTTAATGAATATAGTTCATTTAATTGTGAAGGAGAGCACAGTGACAGGGATCCGCTCCGTGGGAAGCATCGAGGCACTCGACCGTGACGTCGTCGTGGTGGGGGCCGGACCGGCCGGGCTGCGCGCCGCCCGCGCCCTGCAGCAGCAGGGCCGCAGCGTCGCCGTCCTGGAGGCTCGCGACCGCGTGGGAGGCCGCACCTGGTCGCAGGAGATCGACGGCGCCTTCCTGGAGGTCGGGGGCCAGTGGGTCTCGCCGGACCAGACCGAGCTGCTGGGTCTCCTCGACGAGCTTGGGCTGGAGACCTTCCAGCGCCACCGCGACGGGGCCAACGTCTACCTGGCCACCGACGGCACCCGCCACGAGTTCACCGGTGAGATGTTCCCCGTCGGGGAGCACACCGAGGCCGAGATGGAGCGCGTCATCGAGATCCTCGATCGGCTGGCCGCCGAGATCGGGGCCCAGGAGCCGTGGGCGCACCCGCAGGCCCGGGAGCTGGACTCGGTCACGTTCGCCGAGTGGCTGCGGCAGCAGACCGACGACGCCCCGGCCCGCGAGAACCTCGCGATCTTCCTGGCCGGCGGCATGCTGACCAAGCCGGACCACGCCTTCTCCGCGCTGCAGGCGGTGCTGATGGCCGCCTCCGCAGGCTCCTTCAGCCACCTGGTCGATGAGGACTTCATCCTGGACCGTCGCGTGGTCGGCGGCATGCAGAGCGTCTCCGAGACGATGGCCGCTCAGCTCGAGCCGGGCACCGTGCACCTGGAGACCCCGGTGCGCACCATCGCCTGGGAGGAGCCGCACGGGGTCACCGTGTGGTCGGACCGGGTCACCGTCCGCGCGCAGCAGGTGATCGTGGCCGTCCCGCCGAACCTGTACTCCCGCATCAGCTTCGAACCGGCCCTGCCACGACTGCAGCACCAGATGCACCAGCACCAGTCCATGGGCCTGGTCATCAAGGTCCACGCCGTCTACGACCGCCCCTTCTGGCGCGAAGCAGGCCTCTCCGGCACCGGGTTCGGGGCCGCGGAGATCTGCCAGGAGGTCTACGACAACACCAACCACGGGGACTCCCGCGGAACCCTGGTCGCCTTCGTCTCCGACGAGAAGGCCGACGAGATGTTCGCCCTCCCGGAGGAGGAGCGTCGTCGGCGGATCCTGGAGTCGCTCGCGCACTACCTGGGTGAGCAGGCGCTGAGCCCAGAGGTCTACTACGAGTCCGACTTCGGCTCGGAGGAGTGGACCCGCGGAGCCTACGCCGCCAGCTTCGACCTCGGCGGACTGAGCCGCTACGGCGCCCACCAGCGTGAGGCCGTCGGTCCGATCCACTGGGCCTGCTCGGACCTGGCCGCCGAGGGCTATCAGCACGTCGACGGCGCCCTGCGCCAGGGCCGTCGGGCCGCCGAGGACGTCCTGGCCGCGCTGCCGACGTCAGCCGCCACGGTGTGAGCGACGAGCCCGCGAGAGGAGAACACCGATGAGCCCCCACCCAGACACCGGAACAGACACCGCAACCGGCACTGAGGCCGTCACCGTCACGGAGACGGAGACCCCGCCCGCGGTGACGGCCCCCGCCCTGCGGCGCATCCTGGTCGGATACGGCGGTGACGAGCGCAGCCGCGATGCGGTGCGACTCGGCGTCGCCCTCGCCCGGGCCGCCGACGCACACCTGCACCTGCAGCTGATCCTGCGGCAGGACTCCGCCTTCACCCCGGCGTACCCGCCGGTGGGCGACGTCGGCGGGATCATCGCCGACCAGGCACGCGGCTGGCTTGCCGAGGCGCAGCAGATGATCCCCGACGACGTCGCGCACAGCAGCGCGATCAGCCCCGCCCCCTCGGTGGCCGAAGGTCTGATCGCCGCCGCCGAGGAGCACGGAGCCGACCTGCTGGTCACCGGCTCCGGAGTGGGCGCCCGTCGGCTCACCACCCATCCGGCGGTGGATGCTCTGCTGCACAGCTCACCGGTTCCGCTGGCGCTGGCGCCGGCCGGTCACTGCGGCGAGACACCGGTCGGCCACGTGCTGGCCGCCGTCTCCCCGGGCGGTGGCGTGCACCAGGTCGCCGACGACGCCGCCGCCTGGGCGGCCCAGCTCCAGGTGCCGGTGACCCAGGTGACCTTCCCCCAGGGCGGGGACCCCGCCCGCGCCGTCGCCGCGCACGACTGGCCCGAAGGCGGGCTGCTGATGATGGGCTCCTCCCGCCTGGCCGGCCGACGTCGGCTCTTCCTGGGTGACACGGCCGCCCGCATCCTCACGCAGCTGCCGATCCCGCTGATCGTCATGCCGCGACACGACACCCCTGACCACCGGAACGACCACCCGAACCCCGCGGATTCCGTCCGTTGAGGGAGGACACCACCATGACCCAGATCGGCAGCGGCGCCGCCACCGGCGCCCCCGGATCCGCACCCGCAGGGACGGACCACAGGAAAGGCCTGAGTGCCGGAGCGATCGGCACACTCGGCGCCGTCGTCATCGGCGTCTCCACGATCGCCCCGGCCTACACGCTCTCCGGCGCGGTCGGACCCACCGCCTCGGCCGTGGGTGAGCACCTGCCGGCGGTGCTGATCGTCGGGTTCATCCCGATGCTGCTGGTGGCCCTGGGCTACCGCCAGCTCAACCGGGCCATGCCCGACTCCGGCACCACCTTCACCTGGGCCTCCCGGGCCTTCGGCCCATGGATCGGGTGGATGGGCAGCTGGTGCCTGCTGGCCTCCACGATCCTGGTGCTGTCCAACCTGGCCGGCATCGCCGTGGACTTCTTCTACCTGGCGATCAGCCAGCTCACCGGCCTGGACTGGATCGCGGACCTGACACGCAACGTGCCGGTCAACATCCTCACCTGCCTGGCCTTCATGGCCGTGGCCGCCTACATCTCCTACCGCGGACTGGAGGCCACCAAGGCGTTCCAGTACCTGCTGGTGTCCTTCCAGATGGTCGTGCTGGTCTGGTTCTCCGTGGTGGCCTTCCGCCACGTGGGCAGCGGCACCGCCTTCGACGCGACCCACTTCAGCTGGGACTGGTTCAACCCGTTCGGTGTGGAGACCTTCTCCGCCTTCGCCGCCGGCATCGCCCTGTCGGTGTTCATCTACTGGGGCTGGGACGTCGTACTGACGATGAACGAGGAGTCCAAGGGCACCACCACCACGCCCGGCAAGGCGGCCGTGCTGACCATCCTGGTCGTCGTCGGGCTCTACACCCTGGTGACGCTGGCGACCCTGTCCTACGCGGGCGTCTCCACCGGGGACTTCGGCCTGGGCAACCCGGACATCCAGGAGAACGTCTTCGCCGCGCTGGCCGGCCCGGTGATGGGGCCCTTCGCGATCCTCATCTCCCTGGCGGTCCTGTCCTCCTCCGCCTCCTCGCTGCAGTCCACCATGATCTCCCCGGCGCGGACCATGCTCGCCATGGGCCACTACGGAGCGCTGAGCCCCAAGTACGCGAAGGTCAGCCCCAAGCACCAGACGCCGGCCTACGCGACGATCGTCTCGGTGGTCATCGCCGCGGTCTTCTACGCGGTGATGCGCGTGATCTCGGAGAACGTCCTGTGGGACACCATCACCACTCTGGGCATGATGGTCTGCTTCTACTACGGCGTCACGGCGCTGGCCTGCGTGTGGTACTTCCGTGCCGAGGCCACCGCCTCCGTGGGATCCTTCATCAACAAGCTGCTGGCCCCGCTGCTGGGCGGCATCCTGCTGCTGATCTTCTTCTTCCAGACCGCCTGGGACTCGATGGACCCGGCCTACGGCTCCGGCTCCGAGATCGGCGGCGTCGGCCTGGTGTTCATCCTGGGGGTGCTGATCTTCGTGCTCGGCGTGGCCGCGATGCTCTACCAGCACCGCCGCAACCCGGAGTTCTTCCGCCGTCGCTTCGAGACCACCGAGTACCCCACCGAGCACCCGACCGCCTGACCGCCCCGCGGAGGACCCTGAGGAGAGACATGGACACCCCCATCTCACAGCCGACGACGGCGCAGCCGGTCGGCGCCACGACGGAGACGACCGTGATGCCGCCCGAGTGGGCGCCGCATGAGCGCACCTGGATGGCCTTCCCACCGGCCAACGAGACCTTCGGTCCGCACGGCTCGCAGTCGCTGGCACGCGCCCGGCGGGCCTGGTCCCAGGTGGCGCGTACCATCGCCGCCGTCGAACCGGTCACCGTGGTGGCCGACCCGGCGGACGAGCAGGCCGCCCGGGAAGCGCTCGGCGAGGTCGCCGAGATCGTCACCATCGCCCTCGACGACGCCTGGATGCGTGACATCGGGCTGACCTTCGTCCACACCGCCTCGGGCGCCGTCGCCGGAGTGGACTGGATCTTCAACGGCTGGGGCGACCAGCCCTGGGCCCCCCATGAGCGGGACGCCAAGGTCGGAGTGGAGATGGTCGGTCCCGCCGGCGTCGAACGGATCGGCAGCCCGCTGGTCAACGAAGGCGGGGCCTTCCACGTGGACGGCCGCGGCACCGTGCTGCTCACCGAGACCGTCCAGCAGGATCCGGGGCGGAACCCCGGGCTGAGCAGGGAGCAGATCGAGGCGGAGCTGCACGCGAAGCTGGGCACCCGCCACGCCGTCTGGTTCCCCCGTGGTCTCACCCGGGACTACGAGGAGTTCGGCACCCGCGGTCATGTGGACATGTTCGCCTGCTTCACCCCGTCCGGCAGCGTGCTGCTGCACCGGCAGGACGACCCCCGGCACCCGGACCACGCGGTCACCCGCCGGCTGCGCGAGGTCCTGGAGGCGGCGCGCGACGCGGAGGGGAACCCGTTCGAGATCATCGACGTCCCGGCCCCGCGCACCATCGTGGACGCCGACGAAGAGTTCGTGGACTGGACCTACATCAACCACTACGTGGCCGACGGCCTGGTGGTGCTGTGCGGCTACGACGACCCCCACGACGCGCAGGCCGCCGAGATCCTGGCCCGGGCCTACCCGGACCACCGGATCCAGCTGGTGGACGCCCGGGACATCCTCTGCTTCGGGGGCGGCATCCACTGCATCACCCAGCAGCAGCCGCGGCCGCGCCTCCGCCCGGAAGCACCCGGCCGGGCGCAGGCGACCCCTCACGCGTGAAAGGAACAGATCAGCGATGACGGCAGCATTCGACGTCGTGGAGGCCACGATCCCGCAGATGCGCGCGGCTCTGGAGCGCGGCGAGACCACCAGTGAGGAGCTGGTGGGCGCCCACCTGGCGCGCATCGAGGCCTACGACCAACAGGGGCCGCGGCTCAACGCCGTGGTGGTGCGCAACGAGCAGGCCCTCGCCGAGGCCCGCGCCTCGGACGCCCGCCGTGCCCGCGGCGAGCTCCTGGGTCCGCTCGACGGCATCCCCTACACCGCCAAGGAGAGCTACCAGGCCTCCGGGCTGACCGTCTCGGCCGGCTCGCCGGCCTTCGCCGAGCTGGTCGCGCAGCGGGACTCCTTCACCGTGGAGCGGCTGCGAGCCTCAGGGGCGGTCCTGCTGGGCCTGACCACCATGCCTCCGATGGCCAACGGCGGCATGCAGCGAGGTCTGCGCGGCCGGGCCGAGAGCCCGTACAGCGCCGAGCACCTCACCTCCGCCTTCGCCTCCGGCTCCTCCAACGGATCCGGCACGGCGACGGCGGCCAGCTTCGCGGCCTTCGGCCTGGCGGAGGAGACCTGGTCCTCCGGGCGCGCGCCGGCGTCGAACAACGCCCTGTGCGCCTACACCCCGTCTTGGGGGATGATCTCGATCCGGGGGAACTGGCCGCTGGTGCCCACCATGGACGTGGTGGTGCCGCACACCCGCAGCATGGAGGACATGCTGGAGGTGCTCGACGTCATCATGGTCGACGACGCCGAGACCCGGGGCGACTTCTGGCGGGTGCAGCCGTGGGTGGAGATCCCGAAGACCTCTGCGGTGCGTCCGGAGAGCTTCACAGACCTGCGTCCGGCCGATCCCGCGGAGGCCGCGCGGCTGCTCGCGGGGCTGCGGATCGGGGCGCCCGCCCTGTACTTGGGCCTGGACGCCTCGGCCGGGACCGCTGAGCCGTCGCCCGAAGGGGTCACGGGCATCGGCGGCTCCACCGGGCGGCCGATCACCCCGCGGCCCAGTGTGCTCGACCTCTGGGAGCAGGCGCGCGCGGACATGGAGTGCCACGGGGCCGACGTACGCATCACGGACCTGCCGGTGGTCACCAACTACGAGGGAGACCGCCCAGGGGCCCCGACGATCCGCACCCGAGGGCTGGTCAGCTCCGAGTATCTGGACCGAGAGATCCTCGACCTCTCCGCCTGGGGGTGGGAGGACTTCCTGAACGCCAACGGGGACCCCGGGCTGTCCAGCCTCGCGGCGGTGGACGGGACGCAGATCTTCCCGCACCCGGAGGGCGCCCTGGAGGACCGGTACCACGGCTTCGACGACGACATCGCCGCCTACCCGCAGTTCATCCGGGACAACCCCGAGCTGTCGATGCATCAGATCCCGCACCTTCAGGAGGGCCTGCGCGGTCTGGTGCGCACCCGGGAGGTCGATCTGGAGGCCTGGATGGACCGGCTGGGCCTGGACGTCATCGCTTTCCCCGCGGTGGCCGACGTCGGACCTGCGGATGCGGACGTCAACCCAGACTCGGCGGAGCTCGCGTGGCGCAACGGCGTCTGGGTGGCCAACGGGAACCTGGTCTGGCGGCACCTGGGGGTGCCGACCGTCACCGTGCCGATGGGCACCATGGCCGACACCGGGATGCCGGTGGGGCTGACCTTCGCCGGGCGCGCCCACGACGACGTCAGGCTGCTGCAGATCGCCGCGGCCTTCGAGGCCACCGGGCGCCGCCGCACCGAGCCGCCGCGGACGCCGCGGCTGGATGCTTCGTAGGATGGAGGCGCGGCGGGTCAGCGGGAGCCGGCCCGCCGCGAGTCGGGGCTGACCTGCTCCGGCCCGCCAGACGCCCCGTCCTTGCGAGGAGAGACATGACCGAGCTTCCTGAGACCACCGTCGGCGCCGAGGAGACCCGGCGCACCACCTGGATGCGCCGCTACAGGCTGGACCCGGAGCTGGCGCAGGAGTTCGTCGCGTTCCTGCGCGACGAGGTCTTCCCCGCCCGGGAGGAGCGCGGCTTCACCGTCGAGTCGGTGTGGCTCGCCGCGGACAGCACCGAGCTGACCTGGTATGTCAGCCGCTTCGGCACTGCCGAGGAGTTCGCGGCCGCCGAGAAGGAGTGGGAGGAGTCCGAGGAACGGGCTCGGATCTTCTCCGGCCGGCCGAAGTACGTGCTCGACAAGGACCTCACCCAGGTCACGCGCCTGCGCTGACCGGGCCCCTCACGAGGCGGCCGCCGGGGCCCGTCGCGCCCGGCGGGCCGCCAGCACTGCGGCGAGCACGGCGCTGAGCATGCATGCGGCGATCGCCAGGGAGGCCACCAGCACGGCGGCATGGTGGTCCACGGCTGCCGCGATGCTGAAGTAGACCCCGGTGACCAGAGCGATGCCGACCGCCGTGAACAGCCTCTGGGAGGTCTGCGCGACGCCGCCGGCCGCGCCTGCCATGCGCGCCGGCACATCCTGCATGGACAGGGTCTGCGCGCTGGGGATGATCAGCGCCTGGGAGAGCCCGTTGAGCGCCAGGGCGGCTCCCACCAGCCACAGGGACCCGGAGCCGGCGCCCATCAATGCGGTGGCCCCGGCCAGGGCGAGCATGGAGAGCACGGCGATCACCGTGCCGACCACCAGCATCCGAGGGCCCGAGGTCTCCACGCGGCGCCCCACCGCGGTGGAGAGCAGCATGACCATCACCGCCGAGGGCAGGGTCACGACGCCGGCCACCAGCGCCCCATGGCCCAGCCCCTGCTGCACATAGACCGCGACGACCGCCCACACAGCCGGCATTCCGAGGAAGTACAGGGACAGCACCAGGGTGTTGAGGGTGTAGCTGGGACGGGTGAACAGGGCCAGGTTCACCATGGGCGCCTCGGCGTCGAGCCGTCCCAGGCGGCGCTCCCAGAACGCCCAGACGGTCATCAGCGCCAGACCAGCGGCGCCGAGGAACGCTCCGGTTCCGGAGCGGAACTGGATGAACGGCAGCATGACCAGCACCACGGCCGCGGAGAGCAGCGCCACGCCCAGCGGATCCAGCGCGGCCAGGCCTCGGCGGCCGCCGCTGCCGGTGCGGGTGCCGGTGCTGCTGGTGGTGCCGGTGACGGCCCCTCCACCGGTGCGCGGGAGCCACAGGAAGGCGAGCACGAAGGCCAGCAGGGTCAGCGGCACATTGATCAGGAACGTCGTCCGCCAGCCCAGGTCGTCACCGACGACGTCGATGATCAGCCCGCCGATCGCCGGTCCGGCCGCCACGGCCACGCCGATGACGGTGCTCATCAGCCCGTAGGCCCGGCCGCGGGCCGACCCACGGAACAGCTGCTGGATCATGCCGATGATCTGTGGGGTCAGCAGCCCCGCCCCGACTCCCATGAGCACGCGGGCGATGTTGAGCACCATCGGGGTGGGCGCCAGGGCGGACATCAGGGAGGCCAGCCCGAACACCGCCACGCCCAGCAGGAAGAAGCGGCGGCGGCCCCACAGGTCGCCGGCCCGGCCCGCAGGCACCAGCACCACCCCGAAGGCCAGGGCGTAGCCGGACAGGACCCACTGCAGATCCGAGGACCCGGCGCCCAGCCCTGATTCGATCGCCGGCAGCGCCACGTTGACGATGCTGATGCTCATCAGCGCGGCGAACAGCGGAGTCAGCAGCGCCACCATCACCCGGCGGGCCGGGGGATCAGGCGGCGCGCCGTCCGGGGCGGCTGAGCCGGCGTCGTCGGGTGTGGGGGAGGCTGAGGTCACACTCTGCCCAACCGTGCTGACTCGGGAGATCTTCCCCCGGGTGTGACCCCGGGCCTACACTCACCGGCACAGCCGTCGCCGGTGAAGGAACAGGGGTGAGGGAGATGCTGAGAGCCACGTTGATCCTGGAGGTCCCACGCGGGCTGCTGATCAAACAGGAGGAGCACCACGACAACGACGTCGAGGGCTACACCGGGCAGCACCTGATCCGCGGGGAGGAGGGGTTCACCTTCACAGTGGACCAGTACACCTACTCGCAGCATGAGGAGCACGTCGACATCAGGCTCTCTGAGCCGGTGGACGACGAGGGTCTCCACCGCGATCCCATGCAGGCGCTCCCGAGGCACGGCTGGGAGCACCATCTGACCTGGCCGACCCGCTGACGCGATTCGCCGTCCCACCCCGGTCTCGGAGATAATCGGGACCATGAGTTCGCAGCCTCCTCTCGAATCCGGGTCCACGGGCCGTCGTGCCGACGACGCCCTCCGCAGCTTCGGGCGCCGATCCTCCGGCATCACCTTCGCCGTGATGATCACGGTGCTGCTGGTGGCGCTGGTGTTCGCCGCCAACCAGAACGACGTGATCGGGTGGATCATCGTCGCCATCTCCGCCGGCTGGCTGATCCTCGCCGCGATCCTGGTGACCTCGGTGCGCCGAGGGGCGCAGAAGATGAGCCAGACGCTCGACTCGGCGCGGGCCGACGCCGCCGCGCGCCACAGCCAGGACGCAGGCGGAACCGCCGTCGTGGACGAGGACGCCCACACCCGCAATATGAAGCTGGACCACTCCTTCAAGATCGTGCAGGTCCAGCGCAGGGTCATCGGACAGGAGCTCGCCAAGGGCGAGGAGGCCGACCTGGAGATGGTCGAGCGTGCCCTGGACACCATCGAGATGACCGCGACCAACGGTCGTGACATGCTCGCCGAGCACGTCGGCCGCGGCGGTGAGGAGCAGCGCCGCGGGCGGGAGCAGCGTGACGACCGCCCGCGCGATGACGATCGGCCCATCAGCGGCGAAGTCGTCGACTGAGCCGCACCGGCCGGAGCCGGCGTCGCGGGCCGCGGCGCCGGTGCACACCAGACTGAGCTGACAGACGAGAGGATCCTCCGTGCCTGACGAGACCACCCCCTTCGGCGAGTTCCCGCATCGCGTCGTCGACCCCAAGCCCGAGGGCCTGACCCGCGTGGCGTCGGTGAACGTCAACGGCATCCGCGCCGCCCACCGCAAGGGGATGGGGGAGTGGCTGGCCTCCCGCGACGTCGACATCCTCGCCCTGCAGGAGGTCCGTGCCGACGAGTCCATCGTCACCAAGCTCATCGGAGAGATGACCGAGCCCACAGGCGTGGCATGGCACATCCACGAGGAGGAGGCCGCACAGAAGGGGCGGGCCGGCGTCGCCATCGTCTCCCGCACCGAGCCCACCGAGGTCCGCAGCGGCATCGGCGACGGCCACCCGGAGGACCAGGGCCGGTGGGTGGAGGCGGACTTCACCCTCGGAGACGGCAGCACGCTGACCGTGGTCAGCGTCTACGTGCATTCGGGCGAGGTCGGCTCCGTGAAGCAGGAGCACAAGATGCGGTTCCTGGAGTACATGCGTCACCACCTGCCGCAACTCGCCCGCACCAAGGACCACGTGCTGGTGGTCGGGGACCTCAACGTCGGGCACACCGAGCTCGACATCAAGAACTGGAAGGGCAACGTGAAGAACTCGGGCTTCCTGCCGGAGGAACGGGCGTACTTCGACGGCTACTTCGGCGACGAGGGCGGATACGTCGACGTCGCCCGCACCCTGGCCGGTCCCGTGGAAGGGCCCTACACCTGGTGGTCCTACCGCGGGAAGGCCTTCGACAACGACACCGGCTGGCGCATCGACTACCAGATGGCGACCCCCGCACTCGCGGAGACGGCCGAGAAGTCCGCCGTGGACCGGGCGCTGGACTATTCGCTGCGCTGGTCCGACCATGCGCCCCTCGTGGTGGACTACCGCCTCCCGTAGGCTGAGCGGGCCACCCCACTGATCACGAGAACTCGATGAGGAGCATGCGATGGTCACAGCCTTCGTGATGATCAAGACCGACCCCCAGGGCATCCCGGAGGCCGGCCAGCAGATCGCCGACATCGACGGCGTCCAGGCCGTCTATTCGGTCACCGGACCCTGGGACCTGGTCGCGATGGTCAAGGGCCCCAGCTTCGACGAGCTCGCCGAACTGATCCCGGACCGCATCTCCAAGGTCTCCGGGATCCGGGACACCGAGACCCTGCTGGCGTTCCGCACGTACTCCGATCAGGACCTCGAGGCCGGATTCGCCCTCGGGCTGGACGACTGAGTCCCGGTCCGGGGCAGAGAGGCGCCATGACAGAGTCGTCGACGGCCCGACCCAGTGAGACGGCCGAGCACAACGAACGTGAGCTTGAGGCCGGGATCCACACCGACCTGCGGGACCGCATGACCTACGGGTCCTATCTGGGGCTGGAGCGGCTGCTCTCCGCCCAGCATCCGGTCAGCGAGCCCGAGCACCATGACGAGCTGCTGTTCATCATCCAGCACCAGACCACCGAGCTGTGGCTGAAGCTGGTCATCCATGAGCTGCGCGCCGCCCGGGACCTGATCGCGGCCGATCAGCTGCAGCCCGCGCTGAAGTGCATCGCCCGGGTCAAGCACATCCAGCGGACGCTGACCGAGCAGTGGTCGGTGCTGGCCACGCTCACTCCCAGCGAGTACGCGGAGTTCCGCGACTTCCTGGGCAGCTCCTCGGGATTCCAGTCCTGGCAGTACCGGGCCGTGGAGTTCCTGCTCGGCAACAAGAACGCCGGCATGCTGAAGGTCTTCGACGCCGAGCCCGAGGCACAGCGTCAGCTGGCCGAGCTGTTGGAGCAGCCCAGCATTTATGACGAGTTCATCCGCCATCTGGCCCGCCTGGGGCACCCGGTGCCCCAGGAGCTGCTGGCCCGGGACGTCTCACGGGCCCACACCGCCCACGACGGCCTCACGGAGCTCTTCCGCGGCATCTACGAGGATCGCGAGCAGCACTGGCTGATCTATGAGAGCTGCGAGGAGCTGGTGGACCTGGAGGAGAACTTCCAGACCTGGCGGTTCCGCCACCTGCGCACCGTGATGCGGATCATCGGCGGAAAACCCGGCACCGGCGGCTCCAGCGGGGTCGCGTTCCTGCAGAAGGCACTGGAGCTGACCTTCTTCCCTGAGCTGTTCGCCGTCCGCTCCGAGATCGGACGCTGAGGTCACCGAGGAGATGCCCATGGACGCCCAGCAGCCTACCCAGCACCACGCCCGGCAGCACGCACCAGCCGCAGCGCCGGCCGCCGTCGACCGCGCCGCCGTCGACCGTGCCCTCGTCGACCGTGCCGCCGCGCTCGACGCCGCCGATCCGTTGGCCCACCTCCGGGACGAGTTCGTCCTGGACGAGCAGGTCCGCTCCTACCTGGACGGCAACTCCCTCGGGCGGCCCACCAGGACGGCGGCCGAGCGACTGGGCCGCTTCGCCGTCGAGGAATGGGGCGCTCGGCTGATCCGCGCCTGGGACGAGTCCTGGATGGAGCTGCCGCTGCGCCTCGGGGACCGGATCGCCCGGCTCACCCTGGGAGCCGCCGAGGGGCAGACCTTCGTCGGGGACTCCACCACCGTCATCCTGTACAAGCTGCTGCGCGCCGCCGTCGACGCCCAGGCCGCGGCCGGCCGTCATGAGATCATCCTGGACACCGGTAACTTCCCCACCGACCGGTATCTGCTGGAGGGCATCGCGGCCGAACGCGGCATGACGCTGCGCTGGATCGACACCGACCCGGTGGAGGGCGTGGCCCTGGCAGACGTCGAGGCGCTGCTGGGGGAGCGGACCGCCGTCGTCGTGCTCAGCCACGTGGAGTACCGCTCCGGGCATCTGGCGGATCTTCCGGGCATCACCGCCGCGGCGCACCGGCACGGCGCGCTGGTGCTGTGGGACCTGTGCCATTCGGTCGGGTCGGTGCCGATCACCTTGGACGCCCATGAGGTGGACCTGGCGGTGGGCTGCACCTATAAGTACCTCAACGGCGGCCCGGGCTCCCCGGCCTTCGGCTATGTGGCTCGCCGTCACCTGGGCCGCCTGCGGCAGCCGGTCCAGGGCTGGATGGGCGCGGCAGACCCGTTCGCCATGGGGCCGGAGTATGCCCCGCACCCGGGCATCCGGGGGTTCATCAGCGGCACCCCGCCGGTGACCGGCATGCTCGCCATGGAGGGGATGCTGGACCTCATCGAGCAGGCCGGGATGGAGGCGGTGCGGGAGAAGTCGGTGGCGCTGACGGGCTTCGCCGAGGAGCTGGTGGACGAGCTGCTGACACCGCTGGGCGTGCGTCTCTCCTCCCCACGGGATCCGCAGCGGCGCGGGTCCCACGTCACCGTGGACCACGAGGACTTCGCCGCCGTGCTGCCGCGGCTCTGGTCCCAGGGCGTGATCCCCGACTTCCGGCCTCCGCACGGGCTCCGGCTGGGCCTGTCCCCGCTGTCCACCAGTTTCGCGGAGGTGGAGGTCGGCATCCGCGCCATCCGGGACAGCCTGGTGGAGGTTCGCGACGGCGCAGGGTCGGCATGAGCCGCGCCGGCACGCGCAGGGTCGGCGCGGGACATGACGGTACGACGCCGGCGCAGGGGGAGTCCGCCCAGCTGGCCTCCCTGCTGGCCCGCGGGATCGCCGCCGGGACGCGCCATACCTACGGGGACCGGCCCGATCAGCACCTGGAGCTCTACGGCGACCCGGCCACCGCCGAACAGGGGATCATCCTGATCCACGGCGGGTACTTCCGTCAGCGTGTCGACCTCACCCACGCGCGCCCTCTGGCCGCCGAGCTCGCCGGGGGAGACGCGTCCGGGCGAGGGGGCGCCGTCGTGGCCCTGCTGGAGTACCGGCGGGCCGGCGGAGACGGCGGGCATCCGCGCACGCTGGAGGACGTCAGCACTGCGGTGGCGCACTGTGTCCGGCTGTGGCAGGAGCTCGGGATGCGTCCCGAGGGGGCCGCCGCCCCGCTGATCGCCGGACATTCGGCCGGAGGCTGTCTGGCCCTGGCCTGGGCCACCCACCACGGGGCGGACCTGCCGCAGGCCCGGGTCCGGGCGCTGGCGCCCATCACCGACCTCATCCGTGAGGCGCGCGGTGGGCTCGCCGAGGGCGCGGTGCTCGACTACATGGGTGCGCTCCCGGACGAGGCGCCGGAGGCGTACCGCTGGGAGGATCCGCGCTCGCGGGCCGCGCTGCTGCCGGACGGATTCGACGCGCGGATCATCCATGGCACCGATGACGCCACCGTGGACATCGGATTCTCCCGAGACATGCCGCTGCCGCGCACCGAGCTCGACGGCGCCTGCCACTTCGACGTCATCGACCCGGCGTCGCCGTACTTCGCCGGCGTGCGGGACTGGCTGGCGGGCTGAGGCGCGGTCCGCCCTCGCGGCACCCGACGCGCTGGTAATCTGACGGAGGCAGCGACACACCACGCCAGGGACTCCTGGCACGATCGATGAGGGAGAACATGGCCGAGCAGAGTGCGCAGCTGGTGGGCATCTCCGACGAGCACCGGGTGCTCTCCGGGATGCAGCCCTCCGGAGACTCCCTGCACCTGGGGAACTACGTGGGCGCACTGGTCAACTGGGTGACGATGCAGGAAGACTATGACGCCTTCTTCTTCATCCCGGATCTGCACGGCATCACCGTCCCCCACGACCCGGCGGAGCTGCGGCATCGCACCCGAATGACCGCCGCCCAGTTCCTGGCAGGCGGGATCGACGTCGAGCGCTCCACCCTGTTCGTGCAGTCCCATATGCCGGAGCATGCCCAGCTGGCGTGGGTGCTGACCTGCCTCACCGGTATGGGCGAAGCCTCCCGGATGACCCAGTTCAAGGACAAGTCCGCCAAACAGGGCGCGGACTCCGCCGGAGTGGGTCTGCTGACCTACCCGATGCTCATGGCCGCCGATATCCTGCTCTACCAGCCCGACGGCGTGCCGGTGGGCGATGACCAGAAGCAGCACGTGGAGCTGGCCCGGAACCTGGCCCAGCGGTTCAACCACCGGTTCGGAGAGACCTTCCGGGTCCCGGAGCCCTTCATCCCTCAGGTCGGAGCCCGCATCTATGATCTGCAGGACCCCACCACCAAGATGAGCAAGTCCGCCTCCTCACCGAACGGGCTGCTCAACATCATGGACACGGATAAGAAGATCGCCAAGAAGATCAAGTCCGCGGTCACCGACGACGGCACCGAGATCCGCTTCGACCGGGAGTCCAAGCCGGGGGTGTCGAACCTGCTCAGCATCTATTCGGCGGTCTCCGGAAAGAGCATCGACGAGCTGGTCGAGGAGTACCAGGGGAAGATGTACGGGCACCTCAAGGTGGACCTGGCCGACGCCGTGGTGGCCACGCTGGGACCCATCCGCGACCGTACCCTGGAGCTGCTGGAGGACCCCGCGGAGCTCGACGCGCTGCTCGCCCGCGGTGCGGAGAAGGCACGCGGCATCGCCGGACCGCTGCTGGCCGACGTCTATGAGAAGGTCGGCTTCCTGCCCGCTGCGGGCTCCTGAGGCGGGCGGGCGGCGAGGACCGGAGGTGAGGAGCAGGTGACCACGAACCCTTCCCGCCTCCGGCCGCGGAACTCCCACCACAACGCGCTGCTGCAGTCGGCCCGCACCCGGATCGAGAAGATCGACGACCGCACCGAGGTGCACGCCCGCCCGGACCCGATCGACGCCGCCGCCCTGAAGCAGGAGGAGCTGCGCGCCCGGATGGCGTTCGGCCGTGCCCGCCGCGAGGCCCGGGGCCCCATGGCTGTGGGGATGGCCCTGGTGGAGTGGGGGCTGGCCCGCTGGGCACGGATCCGCCCGGTCCGCGCGCTCAACCTGTTCTTCTTCCACTACGGCACGGTCATGGCCGCCGGTGCCGCGTACATGATGTTCTTCTCCGTGGCTGCCATGCTGGTGGCGGTCTTCTCCGTGGCCGGTCTGGTGATCGGCGGGGACGAGGAGATGCAGGACTTCATCGTGGAGGCCGTCGAGACGGCGGTGCCCGGGGTGATCGACACCGGCGACGGTGGACTGGCCCGGCCGGAGACCCTCTTCGACACCGCCGGGTTCAATGCCGCCCTGGTGGTCTCGCTGATCGTCATGGTGGTCGCCTCGCTGAGCTGGATCCACGGCCTGCGCTCGGGCATCCGCAGCATCTTCGACCGGCCGCTGATGGCCGAGTACATCTGGGTGGTGAAGTCCCGGGACTTCCTGATCATGCTGGTGCTCGGTGCGGTGCTGGCCACCACGACGGCGGCGAACCTGCTGACCACGGTGTTCTTGGACGCCACTCTGGGCTTCTTGGGCTGGGAGGTGCTGGACGGGCCGCTGACGCGGCTGACCACCATCGGAGTGTCCTTCGTGCTGGACGTCCTGGTGGCGGTGCTGCTGATGCGGGTGGCCTCGCGCATCGTCATTCCCGTCTCGGCGCTGTGGCAGGCCGCGATCATCGCCGGGCTGGGGTCCTCGCTGCTGCGACAGCTCTCCACCCAGCTGATCTCCGGGGCCACCGCCAACGAGCTGCTGCTGCCGTTCGCCACGGTGTTGGGGCTCTTCTTCTACTTCTACGTGTTCAGCCTGGTGTACCTGCTGGCCGCCGCCTGGGGCGCCGTCGTCGCGGCTGACCGCTCCTCGACGGCCTGAGCCGCCTCCCCCGACTCGCCCGTCGTGCGCCGCCCAGCACGACACCGAGCGAAAGATCGTCCCTCTATGAGAGATCGTGCCTGTATGGACGGGCGATTTCTCATAGAGAGACGATCTGTGAGGACGGCAGCCGCGGGACGCCGGCGGCACACAGACGCGTGCCGAGTGTGGTGGGGCGTCGCAGGTCCTCCCATCCCCATCGCACCACCGTGCGGCCGGTGCGGCGGATCCCGTCCTCGCGGATCTTCTCTTCATAGACGGCCAGGGCCGCGCTCCGTCCCGTCTGATCCTGCTGGCTGAGGTACTTGATCCGGCCGTCGAACTCTCCGACGACGCCGGCGTCACGCCATTCGAAGTCCAGTCGGGCGTGTCCCGTCTCCAGTGCCACTCGGGTCTGAAGCTCCGGCGTGACGAACCCCAGCTCATGGATCCTCACGCGCGACCATGATTCTCCCGGAGATTCGGCCCGCGGGTCGGCGAATGCGAGACGCCTCTGCAGCAGAGCGCGCCGGCGTCGTGAGCTGACGTGCTCCTTCCACGCGAGAAGCCGACGCCGCGCCTCATCTTCCTCCGTACCTTGCGCCATGAGCCGGGCGAGCACGGCATCGAGGATGACGACGGCGTCCGCGGCGGGTAAGCGGGTCGCTGTGTCCACCGCGGCGAGTTCCAGAGGCTCAGCTCGGTACCCGACGGCAGGGCCCTGGCAGATTCTCAGCGCCGTGGGCGGGAGCATCTGCTGGGGGAGGAGCAGCTCTTCGGCAGATCGCCTGTCCTGCTGGGCCTGAGACCGCATGGCAGAGCGGTGCTGGTCAGGTGGAATCATCGGCTCATGGCGCTGTGTGGGCATGCCCTGCAGAATCGCTGCCCGTGCCGGAGGATGGCGGTGCTTGGCCAGAACGGCGTCAGCGGAGAGCCGGCCCGTCATCGGCGTCTGCCGTGTGATGCGCACGGAACTCCTGCGCATCGTCCGCACGTGGATGCGCTGAGGAGGATGCAGCAGCGGGATGCCGTGCAGAAGCAGGGCGCTGGTGCGGCAGAAGACCGTCTCAGGGTCGGCCAGGGCCGTGGCTGCGATCATCAGGACGGGTCTTTCCCACGGTGCGGCGTCGAGCCATTCCTGCGCGGGGACGTAGACGCCGCGTCGCAGCCTGAGCATGTCGCCCGTCCGCACTCCGTAGCTGAGGTCGGTGCCGGTGTGCAGACCGTCAGGGGTGGGCCGGGCGAGGTGCAGGGGGATCTGGGGCCGGGAGGGGATCTCCATGGAAGCACTCTGCCGCACATCGGCCTGATGCCGCCCACGTTATCCACAGGTCCGGGGGCACCGGCCGCTGGGGGGGGAGGGGCGGCGAAGGAGCAGACGCAGAGGGTGCAGACGCAGAAAGTGCAGACGCCAGGAGGGGCCCGCCGCATCATGCGGCGAGCCCCTCCTGGTGCCTGGGAACGTAGGTCAGCCGGTCACATGGCCCGGGTCAGGATGGCCGTCTTGACCTCCTGGATGGCCTTGGTGACCTCGATCCCGCGCGGGCAGGCGTCCGAGCAGTTGAAGGTGGTGCGGCAGCGCCACACGCCCTCCTTGTCGTTGAGGACCTCCAGGCGCATGTCGCCGGCGTCGTCGCGGGAGTCGAAGATGAAGCGGTGGGCGTTCACGATCGCCGCGGGGCCGAAGTACTGGCCGTCGGTCCAGAACACCGGGCAGGAGGACGTGCAGGCCGCGCACAGGATGCACTTGGTGGTGTCGTCGAACCGCTCGCGGTCCTCCGGGGACTGCAGCCGTTCCGCCGTCGGGGCGGGGGAGTTGTTGACCAGGAACGGCATGATCTCCCGGTAGGACTGGAAGAACGGCTCCATGTCCACGATCAGGTCCTTCTCCACCGGGAGGCCCTTGATCGGCTCCACCGTGATCGGCTTGGAGGTGTCGAGGTCCTTCAGCAGGGTCTTGCAGGCCAGGCGGTTGCGGCCGTTGATGCGCATGGCGTCGGAGCCGCAGATGCCGTGGGCGCAGGAACGACGGAACGTCAGCGAGCCGTCGATCTCCCACTTGACCTTGTGCAGGGCGTCCAGCACACGGTCCGTGCCGTACATGGTCAGGGTCCACTCGTCCCAACGGGCCTCATCCGAGAACTCGGGATCGTAGCGGCGCACCTTCAGGGTGATGTCGAAGCTGGGGATCTCCCCGCCTCCGCCCGAGCTCTGGGCGAGATCGACCTTGGAGGCAGGCTCTGCGACGTCTTGGGTGGGGGTGCTCATCAGTACTTTCGCTCCATCGGCTCGTAGCGGGTGAAGACGACCGGCTTGGTCTCGAAGCGGATGCCCTTCGTGCCCTCGGTCTCCGCCTCGGGGTCCTGGTAGAGCATCGAGTGCAGCATGAAGTTCTCGTCGTCGCGGTCGGGGAAGTCCTCGCGGTAGTGACCTCCGCGGGACTCCTGCCGGTGCAGCGCGGCCACGGTCATGACCTCGGCCATGTCCAGCAGGAAGCCGAGCTCCACGGCCTCGAGCAGGTCGAGGTTGAACCGGCGGCCCTTGTCCTGGATCTGCACCTGCTGGTAACGCTCCCGCAGGTTCTCGATGACGCCGAGGGCCTCCTTGATGGTCTCCTCGGAACGGAACACCTGCATGTTGGCGTCCATGGTCTCCTGGAGCTCGGCACGGATGGCGGCCACCCGCTCTCCGCCGTTGCCGTTGCGGACCGTGGCGAGCATCTCCTCGGTGCGGGCGGTCGGGTTCTCCGGCAGCTCCACGAACTCGGCGGTGGAGGCGTACTCGGCGGCGGCGATGCCGGCGCGCTTGCCGAACACGTTGATGTCCAGCAGGGAGTTGGTGCCCAGACGGTTGGACCCGTGGACGGAGACGCAGGCGACCTCGCCGGCGGCGTAGAGGCCGGGGACGGTGGTGTCGTTGTCCTGCAGCACCTCGGAGGTCACCGTGGTGGGCACGCCGCCCATGGCGTAGTGGCAGGTGGGGAACACCGGAACCGGCTCCGTGTACGGCTCCACACCGAGGTAGGTGCGGGCGAACTCGGTGATGTCCGGCAGCTTGGCGTCGATGTGCGCCGGCTCCAGGTGGGTCAGGTCCAGCAGCACGTAGTCCTTGTTCGGGCCGCAGCCGCGCCCCTCCCGCACCTCGTTGGCCATGGACCGGGCGACGATGTCACGCGGGGCCAGGTCCTTGATGGTGGGGGCGTAGCGCTCCATGAAGCGTTCACCCTCGGAGTTGCGCAGGATGCCGCCCTCACCGCGGGCCGCCTCGGAGAGCAGAATGCCCAGCCCGGCCAGTCCGGTCGGGTGGAACTGCACGAACTCCATGTCCTCCAGCGGGATGCCGGCGCGGTAGGCGATGGCCATGCCGTCCCCGGTCAGCGTGTGCGCGTTGGAGGTGGTCTTGAAGATCTTGCCCAACCCGCCGGTGGCGAACACCACGGACTTGGCCTGGAAGACGTGGATCTCACCGTTGGCGAGGTCGTAGGAGACGACGCCGGCGACGCGCTTCTGCTTGTAGGGGGTGCCGTCCTCGCGGGTGGCGTCCTCCTCCACGGTGAGCAGGTCCAGCACGTAGTACTCGTTGTGGAACTCCACGTTGTGCTTGACGCAGTTCTGGTAGAGCGTCTGCAGGATCATGTGGCCGGTGCGGTCGGCCGCATAGCAGGCGCGGCGCACGGCGGCCTTGCCGTGGTCGCGCGTGTGGCCGCCGAAGCGACGCTGGTCGATCTTGCCCTCGGGGGTGCGGTTGAAGGGCAGCCCCATCTTCTCCAGGTCGAGGACGGCGTCGATGGCCTCCTTGGCCATGACCTCGGCCGCGTCCTGGTCGACCAGGTAGTCACCGCCCTTGACGGTGTCGAAGGTGTGCCACTCCCAGTTGTCCTCCTCGACGTTCGCGAGGGCGGCGCACATGCCGCCCTGGGCGGCGCCGGTGTGGGAGCGGGTCGGATAGAGCTTCGTCAGCACGGCGGTGTGGGCGCGCTGGCCGGATTCGATGGCGGCGCGCATCCCCGCGCCGCCGGCGCCGACGATGACGACGTCATACTTGTGAACCTGCATCAGCTTGGGTGTCTCTCTTCGGTCGGAAGTGGTGGAGGCGTCTCGGACGGGGCCCGCGCTCCCCGCCGTCGTCGTGCCCTGGGCGGAGCCCGGGGTCAGCCCGGCGGGGAGGGGCGCTCGTCGATCAGTTCGGGCAGACCGCCCGCGGCAGCGGCTCGCCGGTGGTGCTGTCCAGCAGGCACGGCTCGAAGGTGAAGATCACCATGGTGCCCAGGATGATGATCACCGTGCTGCCGATGTAGAGGATCGACTTCAGCCACAGGCGGGTCGAGTCCTTCTCGGCGTAGTCGTTGATGATGGTGCGCATGCCGTTGGTGCCGTGCAGCATGGCCAGCCAGAGCATGGTCAGGTCCCAGAACTGCCAGACCGGGTTGGCCCACTTGCCGGCGACGAAGCCGAAGTCGACCTGGTGGATGCCGTCACCCACCATGAGGTTCACCCACAGGTGCACGAAGATGAGCACCACCAGGGCGATGCCGGAGACGCGCATGAAGACCCAGGCGGCCATCTCGAAGCTGCCGGAGGTCGTCTTGCTGCGCAGGTACTTGGGGTCCACTCGTCCCGAGCGGGGGGCCTCGATGCCCTGTGCCGGGAGGACTGCTTCAGAGTTGGTGGCGGTCATCGATCAGTTCCACCCTTCCAGGAAGAGCATCAGGTGACGGGCGCTGAAGGCGACCATCGTCACGATCCAGAGGGCGAGCACGCCCCAGAGCATCTGCTTGTGGTAGCGCGTGCCCTTCTTCCAGAAGTCCACCAGGATGATCCGCAGACCGTTGAAGGCGTGGAAGACGATCGCGCCGACCAGGCCGATCTCGCCCATGATCATGATGGGGTTCTTATAGGCGCCGATGACGGCATCGTAGGCCTCCGGAGACACGCGCACGAGCGAAGTGTCGAGCACGTGGACCAGGAGGAAGAAGAAGATGCCGACGCCGGTGATCCTGTGGCCGACCCAGGACCACATGCCTTCTCGGCCCCTGTACAGGGTGCCTTTGGATTGCGTCACGTGTGTAAACCTCCCTGCATCGTCGCATGGCGTTCCGCCCGCCCTTCCTTGGGTGCGCATCTGATCGCAGTTGGCGGAGCGGATGTGTGTGACGCCTGTGCGAGTGCGATCTACGTACCAGGGTAAGCCACCGTCGCCGGTGACGCGGGCGTCGGCACATTCCTGGACGCAATGTTGCGCGGATCATCGTAGACCTTCCGCCCGGGAGGAGATGAATCATGACCTTCGCCACAGGACGGACCGCCAATATTTCTACGTGACGTAGAAATTCGACTTTCCCGGGGGCGCGAGAGCGGCCACAGGAAGGGATGCGGGCCCGAGAGGGAGGCTCACGTCGCTCCGGGCGGGAGAGGACCCGCAGCGCCGGAACGGGCCGATGTCGCCGGACACGTCTACCCTGGGGGAGTGACTTTCGCACATGATGCCTCTCTGGCCGGGGCCGAGGCCCGGCACGCCGGGGACCACGACGCCGTCGCGGCCTCTGCTGCGCCCCCCGTCAGCTTCGAGCGCTTCTACACCGTGATCCCCGCCGGAGGCGTGGGCACCCGGCTGTGGCCGCTCTCGCGCGCGAACGCGCCGAAGTTCCTGCATGACCTTACGGGCTCCGGCACCACCCTGATCCGGGGCACCTACGAGCGGCTGGCTCCGCTGACCGGGGAACGCGTGGTGGTGGTCACCGGTGAGCAGCACCGGGACGCGGTGCGCGCCCAGCTGCCCGAGGTGGACGAGGACGATCTGGTCCTCGAGCCCTCGCCGAAGGACTCTGCGGCCGCAATCGGACTGGCCGCGGCGATCCTGCACCGGCGCAGTCCGGACATCATCATGGGGTCCTTTGCCGCCGACCAGGTCATCGCCCCGGTGGACGCCTTCCAGGCGGCCGTCCGGGAGGCCGTCGCCACGGCGGCCACCGGCAAGATCGTGACCATCGGGATCACCCCCACCCATCCCTCCACCGCCTTCGGCTACATCCGCCGCGGGGAGCGGCTCGAGGTGGACCACGCGCCGAGCGCTCGTCAGGTGGCCGAGTTCGTGGAGAAGCCGGGGGAGGCGCGGGCCGCCCAGTACGTGGCCGACGGCGACTACCTGTGGAACGCGGGAATGTTCGTGGCCCCGGTGGGGCTGCTGCTGCAGCATCTGCGGGCCGCCGAGCCGCAGCTGCACGCCGGTCTGGTGGAGATCGCCGAGGCCTGGGGCACATCGCGGCAGGACGAGGTCATGCAGCGGATCTGGCCGTCGTTGCCGAAGACCGCCATCGACTATGCCGTGGCGGAGCCGGCCGCCGACGCCGGGGACGTGGCCGTCATCCCCGGGGACTTCACCTGGGACGACGTCGGCGACTTCGCCGCCATCGCCCGACTGAACCCCGCGCATGAGCAGGATGAGATGACCGTGCTGGGAGAGAAAGCACGCGTCTATTCGGACCAGTCCAGCGGCGTGGTGGTCTCCGACACCCAGCGGGTCGTCGCGCTCATCGGCGTCCAGGACATCGTGGTGGTGGACACCGAGGACGCCCTGCTGGTGACCACCACCGATCACGCCCAGTCCGTCAAGCAGGCGGTGGAGGCGCTGCGTGAGAAGGGAGACTCCGATGTCCTCTAGCCCTGTCACCACCGATGAGGCGCTCCACGGGGCGGCCGCCGTCGTCGAGGACCTGGAGCCCCGGCTGCTGGCCATGCGCCGGGAGATCCACTCCCATCCGGAGCTCTCCTGGCAGGAGGTGGAGACCACGAACCGGATCGCCGCCTGGCTGCGGGAGGTCGGACTGGAGCCGCAGATGCTGCCGGAGACCACCGGGCTGTTCGTCGACGTCGGCGACGGGCCGCTGGTCGCCGGATTCCGCGGGGACATCGACGCGCTGCCGGTCACCGAGCTGACGGACCTGGACTACGCCTCGCAGCACCCCGACGTCGCCCACGCCTGCGGCCATGACATCCACACCACCGTCATGCTGGGGCTGGCACTGAGCCTGCAGCGGCTGCACGACGAGCGGCCCCATGGGTTGGGCGGCAGCGTGCGGATCATCTTCCAACCGGCGGAGGAGACCATGCCCGGCGGCGCGCTGGAGGTGATCCGTCGCGGCGTGCTGGAGCCGGTGCCGCGGGTCTTCGCGCTGCACGCGGACCCGCGCATCGACGTGGAGACCATCGGCACCCGCATCGGTGCGATCACGTCGGCGGCCGACGTGGTGCGCATCGAGGTCACCGGCCGCGGCGGACACACCTCCCGGCCACACCTGACCGAGGACGTGGTCTCCGCCCTGGCGCACATCGCCACCACCGCCCCCAGCGTGCTGTCCCGCCGGGTGGACGTCCGCTCAGCGGTCTCCCTGGTGTGGGGCCAGATCCAGGCCGGCAGCGCGCACAACGCCATCCCGTCGACCGGCACGCTGGTGGGCACCATGCGGGTCCTCGACGCCGAGGCCTGGCGCGGTGCCGGAGAGCTGCTGGAGGAGATCATCGGCCAATGCGCGGCACCCTTCGGCGTGGACGTCGCCCTGGAGCATGTCCGGGGCGTGCCGCCGGTGAACAACGCCGAGGCGGAGACCATGCTGCTGGAGGAGTGCGGACGGGCCATGCTGGGCGCCGACGCCGTCGAACTGGCCCCGCAGTCCATGGGCGGAGAGGACTTCGCCTGGATGACCCAGGAACGGCCCGGAGCGATGTTCCGGCTGGGAACCCGCACCCCCGGCGGGGAGGACTTCGACCTCCACCGCGGAGACTACGCCCCGGACGAGCGGGCGCTGGCGGTCGGCACCAAGGTCATGGTCGCCACGGCGCTGCGCTGCCTGGCCGCCGGGCCGTCCGGAGCCTTCGGCAGGACCTCATGACGCCACCCGCCCCGGTCCACTCCCTGTCCGTACCACCCGTAGGATGACCCCATGAACGTCGATCACCCCCGCGACTCCGCCGAGCGCTCGACAGATCCGGCCGGCGGCCCTTCCGCGGAGCATGAGGATCTGGACTTCACCGGCAGCCTCCGGCTGGCCCCCGGCGGGGGCTCCGTGGACTGGGATGCATTGCACACCCAGGCGCGGATCGCCATGACCAAGGCCTATGTGCCGTACTCGAAGTACCCGGTGGGAGCGGCGGGGCTGCTGGACACCGGCAGCATCGTCTCCGGCTGCAATGTGGAGAACGCCTCCTACGGGCTGACGCTGTGTGCGGAATGCACCATGGTGGGCCAGCTGCAGATGTCCGGAGGCGGCCGTCTGGTGGCGTTCACCTGCGTCAATGGCGACGGCGAGCCGATCACCCCGTGCGGCAGGTGCCGTCAGCTGCTCCATGAGTTCGCCGCCGAGACGCTGTTCATCCGGACCGCGGACGGCGTGACCACGCTGCAGGACCTTCTGCCGCAGGCCTTCGGCCCGTGGGACCTCGAGGACTGAGCCCTCCCGCGCCGCCCTGTCCGATCCACGACACCGTCCACTCGAGAGGACACCTCCCCATGACCTCTGACGTCACCTCCGCACCGACCGGCTTCGACCCGCAGGCCTTCGACGTCGTCGACCTGATCCGCACCAAGCGCGACGGCGGGGTGCTCTCCTCGGCGGAGATCGACTGGGTGATCGCCGCCTACACCGCCGGCCGGGTGGCCGATGAGCAGATGTCGGCCATGGCCATGGCGATCCTGCTGCGCGGCATGGGCCGGGACGAGATCTCCTCGTGGACCCGGGCGATGATCGCCTCGGGGGAGCGGATGGACTTCTCCTCGCTGACCACTGCCGACGGCGCCCGCCGCCGCACGGCGGACAAGCACTCCACCGGCGGGGTAGGGGACAAGATCACCCTGCCGCTGGCTCCGCTGGTAGCGAGCTTCGGGGTGCCGGTGCCGCAGCTCTCCGGCCGCGGCCTGGGCCACACCGGCGGCACGCTGGACAAGCTGGAGGCCATCCCCGGCTGGCGGGCGTCGCTGAGCAATGAGGAGATGCTCGCCCAGCTGGACGACGTCGGCGCGGTGATCTGCGCGGCCGGAGCCGGGCTGGCACCGGCGGACAAGAAGCTCTATGCCTTGCGGGACGTCACCGGCACCGTGGAGGCGATCCCGCTGATCGCCAGTTCCATCATGTCCAAGAAGATCGCCGAGGGCACCGATGCGCTCGTGCTGGACGTGAAGGTCGGCTCCGGTGCCTTCATGAAGTCCCGCGAGGACGCCGAGGAACTGGCCCGCACCATGGTCGCCCTGGGCACCGACGCCGGAGTGGCGACCACCGCCCTGATCACGGCCATGGAGACCCCTCTGGGACTGACTGCCGGCAATGCCATCGAAGTTCAGGAGTCGGTGGAGGTGCTCGCCGGGGGCGGACCGTCCGACGTCGTGGAGCTGACCGTGGCACTGGCGCAGGAGATGCTCACCGCCGCCGGGGTTCCGGATGCGGACCCTGCGGAGGCGCTGCAGGACGGACGGGCCATGGACACCTGGCGGCGGATGATCGCCGCCCAGGGCGGCGATCCGGACGCGGACCTGCCGACTGCGGCGCATCAGCACACGGTGACCGCAGGGGTCTCCGGGACGGTGACCCGGATGGATGCGATGGCGGTGGGCCTGGCCGCCTGGCGTCTGGGGGCGGGGCGCGCCCGCAAGGAGGACGCCGTGCAGGCCGGAGCTGGGGTGCGTATGCACGTCAAGCCCGGTGAGGTGGTCCAGGAGGGCCAGCCGCTGTTCACGCTGCTCACCGATGAGGAATCGCGGATGGCCCGTGCCGAGGAGGCGCTGCAGGGAGCGGTCGACGTCGATGCGGAGGGTGGTCCGGTGGAGCTCGGGGACCTGGTGCTGGACCGCATCAGCGCCGAGGACCTCTAAGCGGCACCGGCCGCGGCGCTGCTGAGGGGACCCCGATGACGCGTTTCCAGGAGTGGAGCGAGTTCTTCAACGCGCTGGTCATCGAGGTGGCCTCCGGCTGGTGGACCCTTCTGGGCCTCGGGGGCTTCGTCTTCATCAATGGGGTCTTCCCGCCGCTGCCGTCGGATTCGCTGATCATCACACTCGGCTCGGTCCAGGACCAGCCGGGGACGCCCTGGTGGCTGTGGGTGATCCTGGTGGCAGCAGGCGCCGCCGTGCTGGGTGACTTCGTGGCCTACCTGTTGGGCCGACGGATCGGCACCGATCGGTGGGCATGGCTGCGTCGCCCGGCGATGCAGCGGACCCTGACCTGGTCCCGCCATGAGCTGGACAAACGGGGAGTGCTGCTGATCTTCGTGGGTCGCTTCATCCCGGGCGCGCGGGTGGCGATCAATTTCGTGGCCGGGTCCACTCGGTACTCCAAGCGACGGTTCCTGCTGATCGACGCGGTCGCCTCCCTCGTCTGGGCGAGCTGGCTCATCGTGCTGGGTGCAGTGGGCACCGAGCTGCTGGGCAGCCAGCTGCTGGCGATGCTGGTGGGCATCGGGGTGGCGGTGCTGCTGGGTCTGCTCTGCGACCGGCTCTTCCGCCTGCTGTCCGTCTGGCTCGATCGCAAGGGTGTGCACATCGACCCGGAGGGCTATCAGGACACCGGTGTCATCGAGGTGGAGCGGCCGATCCGGCTGCGGCGACACCATCGGGAGCACGACGACGAGGGGTGACCGGGCTCTCCGAGCGCTGACGGTGGGTCGGTTTGACGGACACGGTCATGTCGGTGTGAGCTGTTCGGGGTGAGCAGCAGGCCAGGGGGGACTGGTCTGCTCACGTACTGGTCGAGTCCTGAACGGGAGGGAACGGGCGTTGGTCTTCTACGACGTCAACGTGTCGCAGTGCATCACGATCTTCGGTGCGGCAGAGGATGAACCGCCCTGGGTTCTGTTCCGGTCTTTATGCGGGTGCCCGGGCGGGCTCGTGTGATTGATAGTAGGCGGCCTCGGCCTCTGCTGGGGTGCGATAGTCGAGCGCTTCGTGCAGGCGCTGCGTGTTCCACCAGTTGACCCAGTTCATGGTCTGGAACTCGACCTCGGTCGTCGAAGGCCAGGCGGGTCGAGCGTGGATGAGTTCGGCCTTGTAGAGGCCGTTCACGGCCTCAGCGAGGGCGTTGTCATAGCTGTCTCCGACGGTGCCGACCGAACCGGTGATCCCGACCTCGGCGAGGCGTTCGGAGTAGCGGATGGACACGTACTGACTCCCGCGATCGGAATGATGCACGAGCCCATCTAGGGCGTGTTGCTAAAGGGTGGAGCGTCGGTCGTCGGCGAGTCTGTCCTTGTGGCACGCAGAGAGATATCTGACGAGACCTGGGCAGTGATCGGCCCGTTGTTCCCGGAGGCGAAGTCCACCGGCAGGCCTCCGGTGGATCCACGTACAGTCGTCGAGGCTGCCGCCTGGCGGTACAGGACCGGCTCACCTTGGCGGGAGATCCCGGAGAGGTTCGGCAGCTGGAACACGATCTATAAGAACTTCTCTCGGTGGGCCTCGCAGGGCGTCTGGGCCCGAGTGCTCGAGACGGTGCAGTCGCTGACTCACCAGCGCGGGGAGCTGGACTG